>NZ_LNVH01000006.1:0-101095 GCF_002093575.1 Streptococcus oralis subsp. tigurinus
TTGTAACTGTTTCAAGCTCTTTGTCGCCTTCTTTCAGAACAAAGCTGTATTTACCTGCTTCAAGGTCTTTACCTTCAAGAACTTTCTTAGCTCCAAGAGTTACACTTGTAGCTCCGGCTGGTGTGTATGTGTTCTTAAATACAAGATCTTTTGCTTCTTTTGAGGCAGTTGCTTTCAATTCAGTTGCACTTACTTTTTCAACCGTTACTTCAACTTCTTGAACTGTCTTATCATAAGTGATTCCTGCTTCAGATCCAGCAACTTCTGAGATAGTGTACTTGTGAGTTCCCACTTGGCTCTCATCATATGAGATTGGTGAGAAGGTCACAGTTCCGTCAGCAGCGTTTGTAACTGTTTCAAGCTCTTTGTCGCCTTCTTTCAGAACAAAGCTGTATTTACCTGCTTCAAGGTCTTTACCTTCAAGAACTTTCTTAGCTCCAAGAGTGACACTTGTAGCCCCTGCTGGAGTGTAAGTGTTCTCGAATACTTTTTCACCATCATAAGCAACGGTTGCTTCAAGGACACCTTTGCCATTGTCCGCTACAGTTACTGTAGCTGTGATGGTTTTCGTATCGTACTGGATACCTGTAGCAGTACCCGCTTTTTCAGCAATCTTATAAGTATAAGTGCCTGCTTCATCGAAGGTCAACTCTTTAAACTTAACTTTTCCGTTGGCATCATTCTTCGCTGTTTCAACATTACCAGCCTGGTCTGTCAAAGTGAACTCAAATTCATCAGCTTTCAACTCACGGCCTGTCAACTTCTTAGTTACTTCAAGAGATGCTGAAGTTGGTTTTACTGCATACTTATTGGTAACAGTTAATTCTGCTGTTTGTTCTGAGGTATAGCCATCAACTGTAGTAACTGGAGTTCCATCTTTATCAACTTCTTTAATGCTGTAGGTATATGTCACACCATTTTGATCGGTCGCAGGAAGATCTGACCATTCTACAGCACCGTCTGTCTTAGGTACTTCTTTTTGGTCAGCATCTGTAACTGCTTCTGCAGTACCACCCTCTAAAGTACGATACAATTTAAAGAAGAGACTTGGGCGAACACTATCCTTTCCACCAGTCCAGACTTTATTAGCAGTTACTTTTGTTTTTGGAACCTCATAAGTGTTGGTTACTTGTGTCTTGTCTGCATTGTAAGAGACGACGTAGTTATGATCATTAGATGCAACTTTCTCTCCTTCTTTCAAAGGAAGTTCAGTAGTATCTTGAAGCTCGCGAACAGAATAGATTAGTTTTGTTCCATCAACATCATACTTAGGAAGTTGTTTCGCCCACTTGTAAGTGTAAACACCATTGGATTCTGTCACTTCTGGAGTATAGCTACCAGAAACAGGTTTAGAGTCCTCAATAGTTTGTCCTTCTTTATGGACATACAAACCGAGCTTAACTTTCTTATAATCTGCGGCTTTTCCACCTACCCAAGTCTTAGTAGCTTCAAAGTCAACTGTCTCACGTTTGTTAGAGATATTTAAAGGAACTCCCTCTTTTTTCATCTCTACTTCAAACTCTTGACTATTTGCAACATAACCTGACTTGGGTGCTTTTTCTTTTACAATGTATTGACCATCTGAGAGAACTGGAGAAAGGGCAACACCATGTTCATCTGTCGTAATTTCAGCAACTTTCGTTCTATCACTCTTCTTAAGAATTTCAAAGACAACACCACTTAACTTCACAGTAGCATCTGCCTCATCATACTTGGTGATTTTAATTTTACCAGCAAGATCCGCTGTAACAGTTGCACCTGCTCCTTTAACGGATTTGACACCTGATTTCATAGTTATGCTACCAGTGTCTTTCCCATCCCAGGATTTCCAACTTTTCTGAGGGACACCATCATAAGTTATACCTGCACTGTTAACAACTTCAGTTCCATCTGCAGGAGTAGTCGTACTATACTCTAAACGTAAAGTTTTGGTTCCTGTATTGGTCGGCAATAAAAGTTCAAATGAAGTACCACCGTTTTTTAAGGTTAATAGTGCCGTATCATTTGGATTTGCTTGATAAACTGTCGGATCCGTTGTAACTTTATATTCGTGACCATAGGAAACAACATCTGCGCTACTTGTATTATTTGTCTTATATTCCACCTCAAAGAATTTAAAACTATCCACAAGATAAGTTGCTAGAGACCCCTTACTGGTGTCAATGCTATCATTTATCTTGACGACTTTGCCAGTTAAATCTTCGCCAGCACGATTGATTCGCATCCACCAGGCTAGGTGATCCGTATCAGAATTTGTCCATCCACCCTTATAACCAATTTCGCCTTCAACTGGCACATCTTGGCTATCACTGCCAAATGGTTTAAAGGTTATTGTTTGTTCTTTATCTCCAGGTAAACGATACGTGACTTTATTCACTTCTCCAGTTGTTTTCAGCATTGAAGTAGCATTAAATGTCCCTCTAATATTTTGCTTACCTTCAACCTTTTCATTAAATGTAAAGGTTATTGTCTTCGTAGCACTATCTGCTATAACTTGCCCCAGTACCTCTCCGCTTACACTATCCTTTAATTTAAATGTCGCGTCAACTAAATCTAGACCATCTGGAGCTTTTACGGTGAAATAATCACCATTCTTTATTTCTCCTGCAGATAGATTAGAAAAGCTATACTCCCCATAATAGAGAGCCCGTACCTCTTTTTGTCCCTTAGAATGCCAAAATGTTTCGTCAGCTACACCAGTCCCTGAATTTCGTATTTCAACATTTGATAATGTGACCTTATCTGTCAAATCTTGCGCCTGTACTGGATTCGATAGAGCTATCGAGCCAAACAGAACTAGAAGTGGCGTTAAAATATAGAGCCACAATTTTTTTAATTTCATAATTTTTCCTTTCTAAATAATTAAAATGAATTGAACAGTGTATTATCTCCCTTAATAAGCAACACCCCTTTCAATCGTAAGATTCATTGATACAATATCTGCATAATTTATGTAAAAATGATGCAATTACGATATTGATTTTGTTCAAGAGCTATTTCTAATCTTTAGCAAGGATATCACTACCCTTAGTCAGTGTGGAAATATAGCAAAATACCACTTCTATTATACGATAATTACTGATGATAGTCTAGTAATTTTCATAAATTAATAGACTAACTTCTACGTGGAGAGTTCAATATAAGGTATTCAGAATAACTAAAATCGTCTTACAATAAAATACGTACCATCTTAACTTTATCAACCGCCTTTACTTATCATTGATTTTCTCTCCTCTGAAATATGAATCAAATAAATAATATGTGATAAATCAATCACTTTAAAAGCAAAGAAGGATTATATTATCATTAATCGTTCTAATAAACTGCCAAAGCACTTCTAAATGAACACAGGTCTTACTTTAAAGGAGAGGTCTCATATACTAAAACTATGATTATGGATGCCCACTTACTGAAAGCAATCAGATCTAATATTAAAAATATAAAACCATTTGAGGAATCCAGTAGATACTATTAATCTAAAAAGGCCCCTCACAGATTTGTAAAGTTCTTGGATTATATAGATTAAAAAAATATAAAACAAGAACTAACTCATGTTATTGAACAGTATATAAAAGAAATAGAATGGGGAAGTTTCTAAAGAGAAAGTAAAGAATCATCGGACTAGAACTATTAGCTTAATGCCCCATTACTAAAGTATAGCTTTTCCTTAAATCAAACATCACAAGGTCATTTTTCTGCTATCACAGATGTTAAACCATTTAAATTTAATTTCAACATGGCAACCGCCTAGTAAAAACCTTTACAATTCAGGATATCCTTAAATTATGCTAGGTATGAACATTTAGAATGTCAATAGAATCAACCCGCTAATGATTTCTGCTTAGATAAATTCATAACTTATTGTTAAAAGTCGCATCTATTCTCTGAAAAAGGCTAAAGAATCGAAAGTGAGAAGACTTATTCAAGGTAACTTCTAAACGAGTATAGATAAGAAATAGAGAGATCCCATAAATAAACCGTCTCGGTTTATAAGGTGGCAATTTCATAGGAACTACCTCAGAAATAGGGAACTAGAAACGTTTTATCTTTTCATTGTTCAAAAGGGTAGTATGAATTCTTTGCGAAGTTCTCGTCGTGTATCGGCTCCAAAATAATTTATCCAAGGATTTAGTTCCGTATAGTATTACATCCTTTTAGTCTTATTTTAATCAATTTATTATAGTATCATGCCCTATAGTAGCTTGTTCAAGATTTTATAAAGACATAAAATTCTTCTCAGATTTCTGGGACATCTCAAATTTAATAATTCCCCATAAGAGTACCATCATGCCGTGCCTGAACTATTACTTTTGTTATAGTATTGATGTTCTAAAAATCAAAAAGAACACCCCGAAAGGTGCTCTCTGTAAGTATAGTAATTCTCTCGAATTAACGTTTTGAGAATTGTGATGCTTTACGAGCTTTCTTAAGACCTGGTTTGAACAGAGTTAGTTTTAATAAATTTCAAAACTCTTTAAAATCAGCGTTTTCCCTTATTTACAGAAAGCGGATTTTCATATAATTTCAACTAATTTGATTCGAATGGTGTGAATTTTACCCCCAAAATACACGAATTGAGCTACTAAATACCAAAATTCACACCATTATTGTTTAAAAAACAAAGCAAGTGATTTTCTAACAGTCACTTGCTTTTTGTATCAATGATTTTCTACAAAATTTAAAATATCTTCATAGGTTAATAAGGAAACAATCTGTTCAACAGTTAAATGAAATGTTTTTTATTTTTGATATACAATCAATCATGTTTTATAAATATCATATCGCCTTTATGGTTATGGGGATTACTTTGTCAGGGATTTTAATCTCATTTGAAAGAACTTTTCTACACGATAAAAATATTATAGGTTATCTTGTATATTTGAGATATTGACATTTTGGTTAGTTAATGTTAAGATATACTTACCGACAACTGTATCGGTAAGGAGGAGCAAATGAAAAGAGAAAGGCTAACAGCAAATGAAAGAAAATTAGAAATACAGAATATTGCATTGGAAGTTTTTACAATAAAGGGATATAAAAACACAAGTATGCATGATTTAGTACAAGCTACCGGACTATCCGCAGGAGGATTGTATCATCATTATAAAAGTACATCTGAAATTCTTTACGACATGATGATCCGAGGTTGTAAATATAGGGAAGATATTATTAAAAAAAAGATAGCTGAAATTCCAAACCCTTTAAGTATAGAGGTATTAGCTGAACTAATGGTTGACAAGGCGCTTTCCAACAATATATTTGTTCCAATATATGTTATGTTCTTGCAGTCGATGCAGGAAGATGAAACCTTACAACAACTTTATAAAGATATAAGGGATAGTAATATAAGGGATTTTGAGCAAATGTTAGAGGAAAACGGAGGTTTGAAGATTTCTAAAGAATCTTGGAATTTACTCAATGATTTGATTAATACTTTCATCTTAGGTTGTGAGACATTGGGTATCAGAGAACATTTAATTTCACAACGTCACATTCTTAAAAAAATGGTCATTGACGTTCTAATAGAAAACGAAGAAGAGGTGTAATTGTATGAATAAAAATAGTAAAGAGCTGTTAACAGAGCAGCCATTACAAATATTAATTAAGCTATCATTACCTGCGATATTAGGAATGATTGTTATTGGATTATATCCGTTAATGGATGGGATTTTTGCGGGTCAAATACTTGGTGAAAAAGCCATGACGGCAGTAGGCATTGCTACCCCGTTTACCTACATCAATACAGGGATTGCTACTTTGATTGGTGTAGGGTCAGCATCTTTACTTTCCAGAGCAATTGGAGAAGGAAATCAAAGATCCATTGACAAAGTTATGGGGAATCTTTGCTTTTGGGTTTTGTTATTGTCAACAATCGTTACAATATTAGGGTATTTATTTTGCGGACAACTTCTTATGATATTTGGAGCTAAGGGAGAACTTTTAGATCTTTCTACTCGTTATTTACGAATTATTTTTCTTGGATCCATATTTGTGAATTTTGCACAGGCAGCTAATATGGTGATGCGTGGTGAGGGTTTAATGAAACGAGCCATGTTAATTATGTCATTGGGAGCAGGAATAAATATAGTATTAGATCCAGTTTTAATGATAATGTTTAGAGAACATGGAGTTGAGGGAGCTGCTATTGCTACAATAACAGCACAGTTTATTCAGGCAGTATTTACGCTTTGGTATTTTAAGAAAAAAAGTGAAACTGTAAAAATTGGCTTGATGAGAAAAGAAAAGGAAATAACAGGAGAGATGTTTTCGGTAGGAGTTTCTGCTATGCTTATGCAGGTGCTTACTATTATTCAACAGAGTTTTCTTTATAGTCAGGCATTTCGATATGGAGGAGAAACTTCAGCAGCCATTATGGCAGTATCATTAAGAATACAAGCTTTTTCTTTCATTCCGCTATGGGGAATGAGTCAAGGATTACAACCTGCTATTGGTGCCAATTTCGGAGCGAAGCAATATAATAGGGTTAAAAAAATATTCAATGTTTTTACTATTAGTTCCATTATATTGGCAGCTTGTTTTTGGATACCGGCAGAAGGATTTGCTAAACAGATTCTTAATTTATTTGGATTGTCTGATGAAACACTATTTTTAGCGGTTCCAAACTTTCGTATAATGTATAGTATTTTCATTGTTTATGGGGTAATGATTATGATTATGACATTTTTCCAAGCGATTGGAGATGGTAAAACAGCTGGTGTTTTAGTTATGCTAAGGCAAGTAATTTTATTTATTCCAGCCATGATTTTTCTTCCATACATATTTGGAGCACAGAGTATTTGGTATGTTATACCTATAGTTGATGGTATTGTTGTATTGTTGGGATTGCAGAGATATTTTACAACAGTTAAGAAACTGAAATAACTAATAAATTATGTAGAAGAGCAGTAAATCGAAAGGTTTACTGTTTTTTCTTGTTTATTATATCTTTTAATTAAATACCATTCTCTATTCCTTAGTGTGAATCTAACAAATTTATGATACACTAATAATAGTACTATACAAGGAGGTTTACTGTGACTCTTGATGTAAATAAAGATAAATTAACTATTCTAGGAGTTCAATTTGATAACTTCCCAGATTTTGATACCGTTTGGTATGCTATCGGATCATCAATGATTGAAAATTATGAACCTACTGTTCAAAATGTGATTGATTTAAAAGCTCATGTTATTAACAGACGAAAGGAATTAAATATTGGTTGAAAAAACTGTGATTTGAATAACCTTCAGTAAATGCTTAAAATCAATGTTTTCCCGCTTTTTTAGAAAATAGAATTTCATTAAATTTTAATAAATTTCATTTGAATGGTGTGAACTTTACCCTAAAAATACACGAATTGAGCTAGATTTTATCAAAAAGTTCACAGCATATAAAATTTATATATAACTGAACTGTAATAGAGAAAAGAGAGCCACCGCTCTCTTTCTTTTTATCTATTATATTTTCGTTTTCCTGCTAAAGCAAGTAGTCCAACACTTGCCCCAAGGAATGCTAAAAGTCCTGAATCCTTCGTTCCTGTATTTGGAAATTGCTTGGAAAGTTTGGATTTCAGTTGAACTTAAAATAGCGCAATATCAGGGTTTTTCAGATTGATATCTACTGATTCATTTCATAAAATTTGAAGCAATATTTTTAAAATAGGGAATTTCCTAATTCAGAACCTTCACTCAGACCATAACCCTACTTATCCTAATAAAGTTTGGAGTATTGGAATAACAATGATAAAGAGCACTGTACTTAGAGTCACCACATTCGTCGAAAACTCAACATCTCCTTTTCCTTGATTGGCAAGGATTGGAAGAACTGCTAGAGCTGGTGTAGCAGACTGAATCATAAAGGTCTTAAATTCTGCTGTTGCCATATTTGGGGCAAAAAACTTCAATACAAGAAGCATGGTCAGAGGAGCTAGGATAAAGCGTCCAACCAAAGTGACAATTGTATCTTTATCAAAAGCAATCGTATTCAAGCCTGCCTTTGCAAGAACAATACCGATATAGATAAGAGATAGTGGCGTTGTTAAACTACCAATATAAGTCAAGGTACTTTCCGCAAAACTTGGGACAGGAAGACGGAGCACTAAAAATACGAGGGCTACGAGAAATCCCAATAAAGGTGCTGGGAAGAGCTTCTTCCAGTTGAATTTTTGAGCTTGCTTTGAAGCCCCTTCTTTGCTATCCGAGGTCATTAGATAGACACCTAATGTCCAAGTAGATACCGTATTTGTAATATAATACACCAAGAAGTAGGGAAGGGCTTGATCTCCAAACAGAGCTATGTTTAAAGGCAAACCAATAAAAATGGTATTGGCATTAACAAAGGTATTAATCATGGTTCCTCGACGGCCTAGGCGCACTCTAAAAAGTTTCACCGCTATAAAGGCCATTAGGTAACCGAGAATGAAGGCGATAAACGTATACAATAAACCGCCAGACAGGCTAATCAATTTATCTAAAGTTAAATATTTAAGAACAGAGGTAAAAATTGCCACTGGCATGGCCACATTCATAATGAGTTTAGATAAATCATTTCCAAAACTCTCTTGAAACCAACCACGGACTTGTAAGAAGTAACCTAGAATGATAATGACGATAATAGGTACAATACTCTGAATTGAAGTTAAAAAGATTTCCATAGTCTCCCTTTCTATATGTCATAGCGTATAATTTAGGGCGTACGAAGCATCCAGTCGCACTCGTACACCCCATTTCCATTTACTTATTTATAGGTTGGATACCATTTCAAATCACGAACTGCTTTAGCCATATCTGTTTCCTTGGCACGCGCAAGACCTTGTTCTTGCGCTTTTTTAGCGACCGCTTCTGCTACTTTAATAGAAACATCTGCTACATACTTGAATGGTGGCAAGACAGGAGCTCCTGGTTGGCCTGGACTGACAATACCACTCAATGAATGAGCTGCTGCTCCAATCATTTCATCTGTCAAAAGACTTGCTTCAGAAGCCAGCATACCTAGACCAAGACCTGGGTAAATCAAGGCATTATTGGCTTGACCAATCACATAGTCTACACCTTTATAAGAAACCGTATCAGCAGGAATTCCTGTTGCGACAAAAGCCTTACCATCTGACCATTCAATCAAATCTTTGGCACTAGCTTCGGCTAGCTTGGTTGGATTTGATAATGGGAAAATCATTGGACATTCTGTGTTTTCACACATAGCTTCTACAATTTCTTTAGTGAAGGTATTTGGCTGAGTTGAAGTTCCTACTAAAATAGTTGGCTTCACAGTCTTTACTACTTCAAGCAGATCAGTCAACTTGTCTGCGTTGCTAAAGTCAGCACGTTTCTTAGCAAACGGTTTTTGTTCAGGAGTTAGGTCATCCATGTCATCAAATAGAAGACCTTGTTTATCAACCATAAAGAAACGTTTATAGGCTTCTTCTTCAGAAAGGCCTTCACTGACCATTTCACGAAGCACACGAGAAGCAATTCCCGCACCAGCAGTCCCTCCTCCATAACATAGATAAACTTGATCAGTTAATTTTTCACCACTAATATCTAGCGAACCAAAGATACCACCTAAAGTCACAATACCAGTCCCTTGGATATCATCATTAAAGGTTGGAATTTGTTTCCGATATTTTTCAAGAATATTAGCAGCATTTAAGCGACCGAAGTCTTCCCAGTGAAGGTAGAGTTTAGGAAAGAGACGTTCTGCTGTTTGAACGAATTGGTCAATGAAGTCGTAGTAACGATCTCCGCGGACCCGTTCGTGACGATTTCCTAAGTAATTAGGATTGTTACGAAGCTCTTCACGGTTAGTCCCTGCATCAATGACTAAAGGAAGGACCATAGAAGGATCGATTCCAGCAGCACCCGTATAGACCATCAATTTCCCAACAGAAATATCGACACCATTTGTTCCCCAGTCTCCAATTCCAAGAATTCCTTCTGCATCTGTTACAACAATGAGTCGAATCTCGCGATCCCCGGCAGCATTTTTCAAAGTAGCTTCAATATTTTCAGGATGATTGATATCAAGATATCCCGCATATTGTGGATCTACAAAGAGGTCACTATAGCCTTCAATGGTATCTGCAATGGTTGGGTCATATACAATTGGATTGAATTCTTCCAAATGTTGAGCAAAGAGGTAATAGAAAAGAGTCCGGTTTGTATTAAAGATTTCCATTAAGAACAAACGTTTTTCCAGATTATTGACCTTTGTTTGCATTTGTGCATAGGTTTGCACTGCTTGCTCCTCGATGGTTTGAACGTAAGGTGGCAATAACCCAATAAGGCCTAGTTCCTTTCGCTCCTCTAAGGTAAAGGCAGTTCCCTTATTAAGGAAAGGATTGTTTAAAATATCATGTGCAGTCATAGTGCAACCTCCTTTTTTACTAATATTATACCACAAAAAATGAATTGTTTATAAAACTCTGTTGCTTAAAAAATACAATCGTTAAGGTATATGTTATAATGAGTCTACGAGAGAATTTATAATAAGCCTTTTGATACTTAAAACACTATTATTGATGACACTTTAAGTTGTTTTATAAATTTCTGAACTCATCAAACCCTCGACAATTACTCTTTACTAAAAGTTTCGAGTATAACAAAATAATTATACAAATTGGCAATCCTAATTAAAATAAATATCCTTTAAGTTTGCTATAAATTACTTTGTATTTTTTAAGGTGTTTTTTTGTCATACAAAACTTGTATTCTATTTATATGACAACTAAAAACTATTTACAACAATATATTTCCCAAAAAGTGAAATATTTCCGGACAAAAAACAAAATGAGCCAGGAAGAACTTTCTGAACAGGCAGGACTTGGGCTTAAGTATATCAATCAACTTGAAAACCAAAATGTGAATCTGACCATTCACAGTCTTGAAAAAGTGATTGTCGCCCTAGAGATGACCCCAGAAGAATTTTTCAATTTTGATAGCCTTGAATCAACCTCTGATAAGACCGACAATCTTTCACTCAAAAGAATCAACATGAAGATTAAACAGCTCCCTATTGATAAACGAGAAAAGATGTTAGTCATTTTTGAAAGTATCTTAGATAACCTTTGATATCCCTGACTCACTTACATTTTAACCGGTGAATACTCGTATAGTCAAATTGTAGGATACGGATAAAAAGTATTTATCTGGTGATTTCCACTTATTTTCCTTCTCCAACTAATGAAAGTGAGCCTATATGAATTTAAAAGATCTACAATATTTTTATGACCTCTGCCATGTCCAATCCTATACAGACGTAGCAAAACAACACAAAGTCAGCCAACCATCTATTTCTTATGCCATTAAGCGCTTAGAGGAATCTTTTAATTGCAAATTGATTCACCACGATCCCTCGCATCGTTCCTTTAAACTAACTAATCAAGGACAAATCCTTCTGAAGCATACAGAACTGATTTTACCTGAGGTCATTTCTGCTCGCAAAGAAATTAATCGCTCTTTGGCGCATTGCTCTACTGTAGGATTCCCTCCTATTATCATTCAGTATCTTTTCTCTGTCTTAAATAAAGAAACTGAATTTGATTTTTTAAAAAAGGTGCGCCCTATTCGTGGTGGATCCGTAGAATTATTAAACCTTCTCCTTAAGGGAGAACTAGATGCGAGCTTACTCGGCTTGATTGAACCACTCAATCATCCTTCAATAGAGACACATGAACTCTTTCATAAAGAACTGTATATCGTTTTATCTAAGAACCATCCTCTTGCTACTGCTCTTTCCCTCACTTTTCAAGATTTAGTAGATCAATCCTTTATACTTTTAGACGAACACTTTGTTCACCTGAAAGCTTTTGAACTACTTAATCAAAAGCATCAAAACAAGGCAGAAATATTCTTCAAGAGTGACGACATTGTCATCATTAAAGAACTTTTAAAGAAAGGGATTGGCGTTAGTTTACTGGCTGATATCGCACTTTCTGATGAAGATGATGATTTAATAAAAATCCCTCTAATACCGGAGGACCAGATAACATTTACAGTTTATTACGCTCACCTTAAATCAGCTACACTGTCATCAGAAGTAGAGGATTTATTTAATTTTATTAAACTATACAAACCAAAAGAACTTGGCTCTTTGTCAACTGTAGTAGATTGAAGAAAAGCTAAGCTCGAGAAAGGACGAAATTCGTCCTTTCTTTTTTGATGTTTAGAGCGATAAAATCGCTTATCACTCAATTTACGGCTATCCTGTTGAATGAGCTCCCGGTAATGTTTGATGGCTTTATATTCATGAGATTTTCGCTCAAACTGATTCATGATTTGGACACGCACACGACTCATAGCACGGTTTAAGTGTTGGAGTAAAACAGTCCAGTGGACTGTTTTAGCCTGAGTTCAGAAATATAATAACGAAGGGTGAAAACGATCGAGAACGATTTTAGCACATGGAAAAAGCTGTTTAGCTAAGTCATAATAAGGACTAAACATATCCATAGTAATGATTTTCACCTGACAACGAACAGCTCGATTGTAGCGAAGAAAGTGATTTCGGATGACAGCTTGTGTTCTTCCTTCAAGAACAGTGATGATATCGAGCTTTTCAAAATCTTGCGCAATGAAACTCATCTTCATCTCCCGATTGAAACAGTCACTTCCCTGACTGTTTCAACATCCCAGGATATAATCTCAGGAAGATGCGAAAAATCATGCTTAAAGTGGAAGTCATTGAGCTTTCAAATGACAGTTGAAGTTGAAATGGCCATCTGCTGAGCAATATCGGTCATAGAAGTCTTTTCAATTAGCTTCTGAGCGATCTTTTGGTTGATGATACGAGGGATTTGGTGATTCTTCTTGACGATAGAAGTCTCAGCGACCATCATTTTCGAACAATGATAGCACCTAAAACGACGCTTTCTAAGAAGAATTCTAGTAGGCATACCAATCGTTTCAAGGTAAGGAATCTTAGAAAGTTTTTGAAAGTCATATTTCTTCATTTGCTTTCTGCAATCAGGACAAGATGGAGCCTCATAGTCCAGTTTAGCGATGATTTCCTTGTGTGTATCCATATTGATGATATCTACAATCTTGATGTTTGGATCTTTGATATCAAGCAGTTTTGTGATAAAATGTAATTGTCCCATATGATTCTTTCTAATGAGTTGTTTAGTCGCTTTTCATTATAGGTCTTATGGGGCCTTTTTTCTACAATAAAATAGGCTCTATAATATCCATAGGGGATTTACCCACTACAAATATTATAGAGCCTAAAAAGTAAGCCATCGGCTTACTCTTAATCAAATAGTCGGTGCCTTATTTCCTCTAGAGCCATAATGATAAATGGACAGACGAGCAAATAGAGCCAATCATCAAAACCAATCGGAGCTGTATTAAAGAGAGTGTGGAAAAGAGGTACATAGGACAGGATAATAAAGAGAATGATTTCTAAGATAATCCCCAGACTAATAATCTTATTTGCAAATGGTTTGATTTTGAAAATAGTTCCTCTACCTTTGCGACTATTCATAGCCATACCAATCTGCGTGAAGATGATAGCTCCCAAAGTCATGGTTGTTGCCTCTCGATAAAGAGGTCCTGAACTAGCTAGATGATTCAGATGTCCTTGATTAACCCAATAATTAAGGAAGAAGGCACCCATAGCCAAAACAGACTCAATCATACCATACCAAGCAAAGGCTTTTAATAATAATTGCCGATTTAACAAACGATCTGATAGGCGTCTTGGTGGCCTGTCCATAATGCCTTCTTCTGGTGGCTCAACCCCCAGTCCCAAAGCGGGCATCATATCTGTTCCAAGGTCAATCGCTAGGATTTGCATAACTGTTAAGGGAAGAGGAATGCGCCCCAAAGAGAACAAGAAGAAGGCAGATGGTACAGCTTCCGGTGTATTGGAATTAAAAATATAGGTCAGGAATTTTTGAATATTTCGATAAACGGCACGTCCCTCTTCAACAGCATGGACAATAGAAGCAAAGTGATCATCCGTTAAAATCATATCGGCAGATTCCTTGGCGACGTCAGTTCCAGATACTCCCATAGCTACCCCGATATCAGCCTTTTTCAAAGCAGGGGCATCATTTACTCCATCACCAGTAACAGCAACAACTTCACCAAGTTCCTGAAGTGCATTGACTACACGATATTTTTGTTCAGGGGCTACACGGGCAAAAACAATCTCACCTTTAAGCGCTTCTTTAAGCTGATCGTCATCCATGTCAGCTAGTTCAAGTCCTGAAACAACACGCGCATCATCACCCTGCACAATTCCGATTTTCTTGGCAATACTAAGAGCCGTCAAGCCATAGTCACCTGTAACCATGATAATGCGAATACTGGCACGGTGACATTGCTCAATTGCTTCACGTACACCTTGACGTGGAGGGTCACTCATGGCAACAAGTCCCACAAAGACCATATCTTCTTCGAGGGTCCGCATATCCCACTTGTCTTCTCTAATATCTTCGCTTTCCAAAGGACGATAAGCAACAGCTAAAACACGTAAGCCGTCACGAGCAAATTGATCGTTAGCAGCAAGAATTGCTTGACGTTCTGTAGCAGTCATAGATTTGATTGCTCCTTGACCATCATAATAGTCTGAGCAAAGTTCCATCACTTCTTTAGGCGCACCCTTAGTGATGGAAATATGGTGACTGCCATACAGACTTTTTTCGAGACTATGTACCGTTGTCATTCGTTTACGATCCGAATCAAAGGGAATTTCTTTGATACGAGGAGCCCAGTTGTGGTTGTCATTTAAATCAATACCTGCTTTTTCTGCAAGAACATTAAGACAAGCTTCAGTCGGGTCTCCCAAGACCGTATAATCGGGATTGTCAGCACTTGGCGCAACCACTTGAGCATTACTAGCCAAGTGAGAAAAGCGAACCAAACGATTCAGGAGATCATTTTCCTTCAGAGAAACAGGGTCACCATCCTTCTCAATATGCCCTTCTGGTGCATAACCTAGCCCAGTCACCTCATAATTACCCGACAAGGTCCATAAATGATTAACTGTCATGGCATTTTGAGTTAGGGTCCCTGTTTTATCTGAGCAAATAACAGAGGTTGCTCCAAGAGTCTCAACAGAAGATAATTTCTTCACTAAAGCATGTTCTTTAGCCATGCGTTGTACAGCCATAGCTAGAGAGAGGGTAACTGTAGGAAGTAACCCCTCAGGGATAAAGGCAACAATCATTCCCAAGGCAAAGATGAAAGCTTGAGAAAGAGGCTGATGGACAAATAGTGTTGCTGCAATCATAAAGAAGAGACCTACAGATACTGCAATAACCGAAATCTGTTTGGTCAAATGGTCCAGTTCCTTTTGCAGTGGGCTCTTTTCCTGAGCTAGGTTTTGCGTCAAGTCTGCAATTTGTCCAAACTCAGTTTCCATACCGATAGCAGATACTATAAAATGTCCTGACCCAGAGGAAACTGTGGTCCCTGCAAACACCATATTGTCATATTCCAATTCAGTCTTATCAGGAGTCAAATCTGCTTGGTCTGATTTATAAATGGGATTAGACTCACCAGTGAGGGCAGACTGATTTACCTGCAAGTCTGTCACAGCAACCAAACGTCCATCTGCAGAAATACGGTCACCTTCTTCAATGAAAACCAAATCACCTGGCACCAAGTCCTGTGCAAGGATTTTATCTTCCTTTCCATCACGAAGAACTCGGGTATAGGATGGAAGAAGCTTATTCAGTGCTGCCGTGGCTTGACTAGCCTTATATTCTTGAATAAAACTAAAGAGACCATTAATGATATTGACCAGCCCAATCGCAATTCCCAACTCCAAGCTATGGGAAATCACAGCAATAAAGCCACCAACCCACAATAAGAGGGCCATGAGACTGGCAAAATGTTTGACAAAGGTCAACCAAATAGGTTCTTTCTTACTTTCTTTCAACTGGTTAGGACCATAAGTTGCTTGCCTCTTTTTTACTTCTTGTGAGTTTAACCCTTGAGGACTCGTTTGCAACACTTGATAAACCTGATCAGAGGCACAGGTTCCTAATGTAGTCCCCTTCTGTCTAGAATTACTCATAATCCTTTCCTCGATTCTAAATCATTAAAGCGATTTCATATTTACACCCTCATTATACTCCTTTTTCAGAAAATGTTGAAAGAATAGACTCTATAATTCCTATGGTGGCTTTACCCACTACAGAAATTATAGAGCCGAGAACTTTAGCTTGTATACCCAATAGCTAAAGTTCTTTTGGTAGTGTAAAATAAGCCGTGTAAACACAAACAGGAAGAAATCCGTTATAGTAGAGTTACGAAACATTACTGGAACGAGGTTTATTCCTATGACACAGTTTACTACAAAACTACTTAACTTCTTAGCCCAAAAGCAAGATATTGATGAATTTTTTCGTTCATTCCTTGAAACAGTTATGAACGATCTGCTTCAAGCAGAGTTATCAGCCTTTTTAGGGTATGAGCCTTACGATAAAGCTAATTATTTTAAAGCCAACAGTCGTAACGGAACGTATTAACGGAAATTCAAGGTTCAAATATTTGGGGTGAACAGAAAAAGCATCCCGTATTTTTGATACGAAATGCTTTCAATAAGTGTAAATAAGTTTTAACGTTTACTAAATTGTGATGCTTTACGAGCTTTCTTAAGACCTGGTTGGAAACACTTTTATTTGAATAAGTTTCAAGATGAGCTTAAAATCAATGTTTTCCGACATTTACAGAAAATAAAATTTCATCTAATTTGAATAACTTTCAGTTGAATGGTGTGAATTTTACCCTAAAAATACATGAATTGAGCTAGATTTTACCAAAAAGTTCACACCACTATCTAGATGTCTTTTTATTTTGTCTATTTTTAACTCCACCAAGCTTGTCCCTAATAGCATTAGAGCAAACTTCTGTTAAAGGCTCTCCAATTGCTTCTTTATAGTTAAATCCAAGTAACTGCATTGTCTTTAAAGTATCCTTATTTAATAATGCAACTAATTGATTCATATTAGACCGTTTATTCTCATCCATTATTGTGAAAGATGATAGCAATTTAATAACCTGTTTCAGTGTATTGTGTAAATATTCGATATCATCATCCCCAATATTCACACGGTCATATTCCTCTTTATAAGCTTGTGCTATCCTTAACGCCTGTTCTCGTTCTAATAGTAACTCGTTGATTATCTCATCATAAGTATTACGAAGTTTATCAGCATTCCGTTCTTCTCGCAAAGATTGCACTTTACTATTCACCAACGTAGTTGTACCTTTAACAACAAGAGTGGTTAACTCAACGCCGGCTTTTACTAATGCTTCTGTAACATATTGTTCCATAATTATAGCTCCTAATTTTTCTAAAATTATTTATTACCTACCAACAAATGCTGAGGCTAATTTTCATAAAATTCTGTTAAAAGACATCTCCAATTTTTTTAAAATAGTCAAATTTTTCAGCTTGTTTTAACAAGCTTGGCCTACGTCTAATTCTTTTATCAAATGACTCCTGAATTTTGAAATGATTATTCAATTTCTGATTTCCCGAAATATTAGTTTTTCTAATCTTCAAAATACGACTCTTTGGAGTTACTACCATTTTAAAATAATACTTAATAATTCGAAAGCGAATTTTTTCTATTTGTTTTATAAAAATTGAATCATATTTCTTGATGACAAGATTCCTTTTTATCTTAGTATCTTTAAAACTAGGAATACACCGGACACAGTGTTTAATTTCCCCCTTATCAACATAAATAACTTCAGGATAGATATTTAGATGGATTATCTGTTGGACCATTTTATTTTGGATAATTTTAATTACTTTTTGTGGAATTTTTTTCCCAGAGGATAATTCTGTGATTCTATTATATATTTCCAAATCTGTATTATATTTTAGTATAGGAGCTATCTTAAACCATTTGCGTTTCACCTGCTTATGTATATAAAACCTATGATTATTTAAACCTTTATATTTTTTATTAACAAAATCCCACTCTCTATAAGTATCTGATTCACTATAGTCAGATTCGTATTCATCATCTGAATTAAGAAAGTCTATACTTGATTTTAAGTAATCACAAAACTTATCGAAAATTTCAGTTTGAGATGGATAATGATACGACGGAATTTCTGTGAAACTGGGTGATGAATTAATTTTATAAAATATATCTTCTACAATTCTTTCATTCATTGGCTTCATATGAGGAGCATCAAAATCATAGATATTCTTCACAAAATATCTATGTTTTTTATTTAGAGATTTTTTTACTTCATTATTTATATCATTAGATAGAAGACGCAATGAGCTTAATAAAAAAGGATTTAGAGATAATTCTCTAGACAACATGCCCATTTCTAGAGACTCTGCTACACTACTATCAGTCATAATTTGCCTTACAAATTCCTTTTTCCAAACTTCTTCAAAATAATATTGGTTAAACATTTCTCGGGCAACATCCATTTCTTCTAGATAAGGAAGTAATTGTAATCTATACTCGATTTTTTTTGGCTCATTTTTTCGCCATTTAGATAAAGTATCATCCGACTCTGGAGAATAATTATCAAAATAGTCATCTAAAAATTCCCTTCTGCTTTTTTCTTTACGTTCCCTCTTCCACTGTCTATCTATAATCTCATTGAAATTCTCAAGTAAAAATTCTCTCTTTACTGATTTATCTTTTTCTCGATTTATAAAAATTATGAGTTCTTCAATAGAGAATTCTTCTTTATCGCTATATTCCTCTATAAATTTTTTAACTAAATACGTACTTAGTTTTGTAGAATAAAAATATTTTGAGAAATACTTAAATGGTTTCATAAAATCTCCTATCAAAATTTTTCAGAAATATCATGCTCATTTTATAAAAAACGCGCATGATACAGGCTCCGAAAATATTTTATAATAATCTCATAAGTTAAGTATAACATTTAACTTAAGTAACATACAGTTATAACTGTCATTTGTCAGCATTCTAGAAAGTCTGACCATGCATTTCAAACGAAAGGAGCCAAACATGGCTTTAAAAAACTTATCTCATTTTACTGCATTCAATGCACCTCAATTTCTTTCTCGTAAAGAACTTCGCTTCATCTCTGCAACACGTTGGGTAGAGAAAACCGATATGGGTTCAGAGGTCGAAAAAGGAGTAAAGGTCTCACTGCTCATTTATAAAGACAACAGTGACTACCCAAACGAAAAGACTAATCTCGGAGAGCAGATCATGGTCAAAGTGCCATTTGCCTCAATTGAAGATTACTCCGCTTTTCAACCAATGATGACCCCTTGTGAGGTTACTGACATTGAAAAAGCAGTAATCTATGGAGAATATAGGAATCAACTTAGTTTGACTGCTTCAGTAATCGAAGCAGATGAAGCTGTAGAATTATAAGGAGTATTGCTATGTTGTTATTTATTGTTAAAATTTTATCTACTTTGTTCTCTCTTTACACTCTCTTGGTTAGTACTAACTTTGCTATCCTGTGGATAGACAATAAAGTGAATCTAGCTAATGGTCAGTCTGGCTATAATAGTACTGAATCAATCTTACGACTTGCATTCGCTAAAAGTCACAGTCAGCTTAAAAAGATTAGCTTTTGGTCAAAAAAAGGTGTTAATAAGTATATTGAGTATCGACACGACCAACTACAAATTGAGCGTTATAATACCACTCTAAATGCTATTGTAAATGAACTCATTTATAGATTCGAAAATGATACAAACCTCAAACTTACCAACCAAATTTGGTATAACGGATGGTATTTGTATATTCCTATCACTAAACAAACTAGAGGAAATGAACTATCCGATGTGGAATCATATCTTCAAGGTGTTGTGTCAAAATACAGTCTTGATTTCGCTGTTGACTCAGTAACTTGCCAAAATCTTCCAAATATTGGCTGGTGTATCGTGGTTCAACTGAACTATAGCAAACTGGCTAAGTTCAATCGTCTTGCTCGCCAACAGGAGGTTAGTAAGCCAGATGATTTCCATGACGAAGACGAGGTATTCTAATGGATAAGGCTGTCATTCAGCCCTTCCAAAAACAAGGTGGTGGGTATGTGGGTTGGAACTTACATACCCATTACCATTTCAATGTTTTAGGAGGGACAGGAAGTTATAAAACTGGTACTTGTAAACTTATCTTAGCATGCCTAGCACTGCAAACCAGACACACTTGCCTTATGGTCGGAGACCCCAAAGGAGAGGATTTTCGGTTTGCGAGCTCATCTCCCAATATTTTTCTTGGTACTGACGCCTATAAAGTAATAGATTCATCATTCAATGAGTTTCAGAAGAGGAAAGAAAACACACACCGCAAACGAGTTTATCTAGTTGTATACATTGATGAACTAGTCTCAATGTTCGAAGAATTTGAAGATAAAAAAACTAAAGACAACTATAAGAAAAAACTTAGATTACTCTTATTTCAAGGTCGTTCATTGAATATCCGTTTACTTATTAGTACCCAAGTGCTCATGGCAGATGTACTTGGTGGTGATGCACGAGCACAGTTTTCTGGATTTTTGAATTTAGGTCACCTTAAATCATCTGTTGCCAAATCAATGTTTGACTTAGATGATGGTCAAACTCTAGAAAAGAATCTCCCTGCTGGCTATGGTTGGCTACAATGGGATGGTCAGCCTATTCAAAAAATAAAAGTCAGACATGTTAGAGATTTCAACAAAGTTCATCAGGAAATTGTTAGCATGTTAGAGCGCCCGCTTCCAGATGATTAAATTCTTTATGCCGTGAAAGTTGTTGACGATAGGCTAAGATAAATTAGACTGGTTGGGGCGGTGCGGTCGAACTTTGTTCGCCGTGCCGACACAATCAGTTTTATAATCTTAGGGTCCCTATTGTCAATAAATCATGGAATAAATTTGAATTTAATCATCGATAGTGCGACGCCTTAACTTGATAAGCGTCAAACAAAAGCAAAAAAACATATTTATATAGGTAAAAAATATGAAGCGAATAGAACATGGTAAGATAGTAAAAAGTTACGTGTATGGTAATACAATCGAAATGACAACCGCTAACGGTCAACAAAAACAAACTATCAAAGTGATAGAAGGTAAGCGTTATGTAAATCTTGATACTGGAGAAATACATGATATGGATACTTCAAACAACAGTAGGTTTGATAATCTTAAGTCAACAAAGCAAACCATGAAGAAGTTACGGCGAATAATAGCCCATAATTTTACTGGCGGAAAGAATCAGCTCTGGATTACGTTGACTTATCGTGACCATGTTACCGAAACAGCTATAGTTTACATGGATTTCAAAGCGTTCATTCGACGCATTCGTAATCAGTTTGGAAATGTTGATTATATTACGGTCATTGAACCACAAGCTAGTGGAAGGTGGCATTTGCATGTGTTATTAAAGAACGATTCCGAACTAACAATTCCTAACAATGACCTTGCTAAGATATGGGGGAAAGGTTTTACAAATACCAAGAGATTAAAAAGAGCTGATAAGGTTGGGAATTATTTGATTGCTTATCTATCTAATTTGCAGATAGGTGATGAGGGTTCACAAAACAAAGCAATTATAAAAGGTGCGCGCCTATATATGTATCCAAAAGGGATTCGTATTTATAGAACCAGTCGTGGGATAGAAAAGCCTTTGGAAATCACAACAACAAAGGGGGAACTTATGGAGACTTATAAAATTAATAGTCCGCCGAATTTTTCACGTACTACAAAATATGAAACTCCTTATGGCATAAAAGAATATACAACGGAGTTTTACGATAATGTAAAAAGCCTGTCAGACACTTTTAGCAGAGCAACTGACAGACCTAAAGAGTAGTGAAAATACTATCACTACTCCTATTTTATCACAGAATAGGAGAAACTAATGCAAGTTATTCTACCAGATGAACAGATTCATCAAATTCAGCTTTTGATTGCTGACTTACTCAAGCACGAAATCGAAAATCGGTTGAACAATAGCACTCTTAGAAGTCCATTTTTGAACAAACAGCAAACTTGCGACTATCTAGGAATTTCCAATAATACGCTTGATAGTTGGATTCGGAAAGGTTTGCCTATCATTCGTATTGGAAAAACCGTTCGATTCGATAAAACCGAAATCAATCGCTGGCTACAAAATCAGTAGCATTTCTACCGTGGTTTGTTATAATGAAATCACGGTATTTTTCTAGCTCAATTCAAAAGGAGAATACTATGACAATTACAAAAACAAAAAATGGAACCTATCGCTTACGAATCTACATTCCTGAGGAAGTTAAGTCCTCACTAGGTGTTGATAAGAAAGTGATTGAAAAACGGTTCAAAACAAGGAGTGAAGCAAAAAAATACGAACTAGAACTTCAAAACAAGATTGACAAAATTCTTAGTGGAGAATCAGTCTTACTAGAAAATAATGGTTCTATACTCTTTTCCGACTTCTATAAAAACGTTTGGTGGGAATCCTACAAAGCAGGACAAACCACTTCTACGACTAAGCCACCTTCTCAAGCTACCGTAACTGGTACAGAAATTGCCTTTAGAAAACACATCCTACCGTTACTTGGGAATTATTCAATAGACTTTCTTAATCAAAATAAGCAAGTTGTACTAAATCTATTGACTCAAAAGGCACAAGAATATGCAAATTTCAAAGTTATCAGGAGCTACGTTAACTCTATTTTTGACTGGGCAGAAGAATTAGAGTATATCGAAACTAATCGCCTATCAAAAACGATAAGCCGTATCAAAGCCACTAAGAAAATCAAGCTACAGGAATCTAAAAAAGATGAAGATTTATATCTATCTCAAGAAGAACTTCAAGCATGGTTTACAGCTTTTGAAAAAGATTTGGAGGCTGAAAAAATTCTATTCAAAGACTATGTTTTGTTCTATACTACCTTCTTTTTGGGAGATAGAAAATCAGAGAGCTACGCTTTGCAATGGAAGCATATCAATACAAGAAAACAGGAAATTCAGTTAGTACAAGCTTTAGATAAATACAAGAATCCAAAGTCTACCAAAGGAAACAAGAAGACAACTTTTCGAATTCCTAACGAGTTAACTGACTTGCTTCAGGAATGGAAAAAACAACAAAAAATTGAACTGGCTAAATTCAATATTATCCAAACTCCTGATCAGTATGTATTTACATATATTGATACAAAGGGGAATGTAAACAGTTGTCTCCATGCTGATTATCTTAACAATAAGATGAAATCTGTTAAGCGTCGTCATCCAGAACTTGCACATGCAACCCCTCATAAATTACGACATACAGGAGCCACGCTCGCTAAACAGGCTGGAACCTCTATGGAAGCTATTTCTGAAGCACTCACTCATAGTGATACGATTACAACTAAGACTTATGTCAACACTTCAAATGTAATCCCAATGGCTGTTGGAGAAATTGCCTTTCGCAATCTTAAAAAATAATGGTGTGAATTTTGTGTGAAAAGTGGTGTGAATTTTGCTAAAAATCATCAAAAAAACACCCCATGGTGTGAACCATGAAGTGCTTTGAAACGTTGATATAATCGTATTGATTAACGTTTTGAGAATTGTGATGCTTTACGAGCTTTCTTAAGACCTGGTTTCTTACGCTCAACTTTACGTGAGTCACGTGTAAGAAGGCCTGCGCGTTTCAATGAATCGCGGAAGTCTGGATCTACTTGAAGAAGGGCACGAGCGATACCGTGACGGATAGCTCCTGCTTGACCAGCGTATCCACCACCTACAACGTTAACGAAAACGTCGTATGAACCTACAGTTGAAGTAACTGCGAATGGTTGGTTGATAACAAGACGAAGGTCAGCGTGTGGGATGTACTCTTCAACATCTTTTTTGTTAACAGTGATTTTACCAGTTCCTGGAACAAGGCGAACGCGTGCAACAGCGTTTTTACGACGTCCAGTACCTGCATATTGTGCTTGTGACATACTTTATTGTTCCTTTCCTTAGATAAGTCCTGAAATATCAAGAACTTCTGGTTGTTGTGCAGCGTGAGTGTGCTCAGCTCCAACGAATACTTTCAATTTCATACCTTGAGCGCGGCCAAGAGTATTGTGTGGAAGCATACCTTTAACTGATTTTTCGATCAAACGTACTGCATTTTTAGAACGAAGTTCACCAGCAGAGATTGATTTCAATCCACCTGGGTGGTTTGAGTGAGTGTAGTAGATCTTATCAGTTGCTTTTTTACCAGTCAATTTAACTTTTTCAGCATTGATAACGATTACGAAGTCACCTGTATCAGTATGTGGTGTAAATGTTGGTTTGTTTTTTCCGCGAAGTACGCTAGCAACAACTGCTGAAAGGCGTCCAAGAGGTACATCAGTTGCGTCAACAACGTACCATTTGCGTTCTACTTGGCCTGGCTTAGCCATGAATGTAGTTTTGTTCATGATTTCTCCTATATGAATATCGTTTTTGTTTACAGGGCGGATGTTCCGGTCCGCGGGGTATTTGAAAGGTTCCGGGGCCTTACAAATGGGGTAAACAATACCATCTACTATCATACCAAATTTTACTACTAAAAGTCAATAGATATGAAAAATATTTTTGCCGATTTCGGTGTTTAACATCTAGAAAAACCTCGCTTTCGCGAGGCTCTCCTATTTATAAGCTAAGGCACGTTTAAAGGTTTTCCAGATTCCCAAATCATCCGTTTGAAGGACTAGGCTGGTATACATGCGTCCGATAAAGGCTGTTGCAGTGACTGCAAAGACAACCGTTATGGCAAGGGAAATCCAAGCTTCTAGACTACTTGCATACCCATTTATGGCTCTAAACGGCATAAAGAAGGTCGAGATGAAAGGAATATAGGAACCAATTTTCAGAACTAAATTGTCCCCTGCAGCACCTAGAGCAGTCACTCCAACGAATCCTGCCATAATCAAGATCATCAACGGTGACAAGGCCTTTCCTGAATCCTCAGGACGAGAAACCATAGAACCTAGGAAGGCTGCCAAAACAACATACATAAAGAGACTAACCAAGACAAACAATAAGGTATTGAGCGAGAAGGCCTCTCCTAGATGATTTAAAATACCAGATTGAGCCAAAATTGGTAGGTCTTTAAAGAGCAGAATCGCAGCCAGACCACCCACGACGTAAATCCCAATATGGGTCAAAATCACAAGAAGCAAGGCAATCATGCGAGCGTAGAAATAATGACTAGCTCGGATACTAGAGAAGACCACTTCCATGATTTTGGTTCCTTTCTCGCTAGCCACTTCCTGAGCAGTGACACTAGCATAAGTAATCAAGATCATATAAAGGAAAAATCCTAAGCCCAATGCCGCCATGTTCTGCACTGTTTTTTTATTTTCTTTAGCTTCATCAATCTTCTCTGTATAGTCAACAGTTTGACTCAAGTATTTTTCCTGTTCTTGAGACAAATTAGCTGCCGAACGATTCAGTTGATATTGCAGTTCATTTAGCTTATTGGTTACAGCCAGCTTGATGCCACTTTCAAGAGAAGTTTCACCGTGATAGACGGCCTTGAGAACACTGTCCTCTTGGTCAATGGTTAGGTAACCCTTGATTTTCTCATCCTTGATAGCAGCTTGAGCACTGGCTTCATCCTTATAATCAAAATTGATACCATTGGTACCCTTGAGCCCTTCTTCCACAGATGACACTGTTGTTACTACTGCTACCTTGCTATTTTTAGCCATAGAAGATCCTTGGAGATAGCCGATTCCTACAGATAATCCTAAAAAGAGGAACGGCGAAATCACCATAAAGAAGAAACTCCACGACTTGACTTGTCGAAGATAGGTTTCCTTCATTACAACCCACATATTTCTCATACTTCCACCCCTGATTCTAGTTTAAAGATTTCATCGATTGTTGGAGCTTGTTGGTCAAAGGTCGAGATATATTGACCTTGAGTGAGGATGGGGAAGAGTTCCCTTCCAGCACTCTCATCATCGAGGATCAATTTCCAACTGCCTTGTTTAGTCAAGCTCACCTGTTTGACATGAGGAAGGTTTTCCAATTCTTCCTTGCTTCGTTCACTTGAAACAAAGAGGCGTGTTTTCCCGTATTGATTGCGAACATCCTGAACAGGTCCATGCAAGACCACACGCCCATCTCGAATCATCAGGATATCATCGCAAAGTTCCTCGACATTGGTCATAACATGGTCAGAAAAGATAATGATTGCACCGCGCTCTTTCTCTTTCAAGATGACCTGTTTGAGCAACTCGGTATTGACTGGATCCAAACCACTAAAAGGCTCATCCAGGATAATCAAGTCTGGTTCATGGATCAGGGTGATAATCAGCTGAATTTTCTGTTGATTCCCTTTGGAGAGGCTCTTGATTTTATCAGTCAATTTGCCCTTCACTTCGAGTTTTTCCATCCACTGAGGGAGTTTTTCCTTGACTTCCTTAGCATCCATACCCTTTAGAGTTGCCAAGTAGCGAACTTGCTCAAGGACTGTCAACTTGGGCATGAGGCTGCGTTCCTCAGGCAGATAACCAATCCGAGCATAGGTTTCCTGACGAATCTCCTGCCCATCCAGACTGATCTCTCCTTGATACTCTAAAAATTTCAACATACTGTGGAAAATCGTTGTTTTCCCAGCCCCATTCTTCCCGACCAAGCCCAGAATCCTTCCTGGACTTGCCTGAAAATCGACACCAAACAAGACTTGCTTGGAACCGAAACTTTTCTCTAGATTTCTTACTTCTAGCATCTTCCACCTCCTAGATATGTTGCACTTATTATACTCCTTTTTGATAGCCTTTACAACGCTTTATGCCCATTTTTATCGATATTATTTATAGTAAAAATCTACCAAATCCAAGGTTTTTAAGCGCTCTAGTAATAACTTAAGTATAGCTCATTAAAGGATTTCTGAGATAGTTTCCTCCTCAACTGTCGCTTTTCTCTTCTGAACTGTTCTCCTAAAACTAAAAATCCACCCCGAAGGATGGATTGATGAGTTAACGAACTTCTGCATTGACTTTTTCTTCAAGTGATGCTTGGATTTTTTCCATGTAGCGTGCGACTTCTTCGTCTGTCAAGCTGTCTTCTGGATTTTGAAAGGTCAAGCTATAGGCCATTGACTTCATACCAAGTCCCAGTTTTTCGCCTGAGAAGACGTCAAAGAGTTTGATATCTGTCAAACGTTTCACGCCTGCAGCTCGGATAGCATCTACAACTTCTTGGTGAGTGACTTCTGCCTTAAGAAGTAGAGCAATATCACGACTAACCGCTGGGAATTTGGTAATTTCCACAAATGGTGCCGCAGGTTGAAGGGCAGCTTCGATGGCTGAAAGGTTGAGCTCCGCTACATACGTTTCTGGAATATCATAAGCCTTAGCTGTCACAGGGTGGACTTGTCCGAGGAAACCAAGAACTTGGTCACCGAGTGAAATCACGGCTGTACGACCTGGGTGGAGACTAGCAATTTCAGCTGTAGCTGTATAAGTCACTTCAAGACCCAAGCGAGTAAATAATGCTTCTAGGATTCCCTTAGCATAGAAGAAGTCAACAGGAACTGCTGCTGTTTGGAAGTCTTTTTCAGCGACTAAGCCAGTCAAGGCAAAGGCAAAGCTGTTAATTTCATTTGGCAAGTCTTCTTTTGGATTACCCGTTTGCTCGAAGACTTTTCCAATCTCGTAAAGTGCCAAGCTTTTGTTCTTACGAGCCACGTTGTAGGCCACCGTATCAAGGATACCTGAGATCATATTTTGACGGAGGACAGAACGGTCCACTGTCATTGGCCACATGAGTTCTGTAAGGTTACTTGGTTGAGCTGTAAACTCAACTGCTTTTTCAGGTGTTGTTAGAGCGTAGGTAATGATTTCTGTCAAACCTGCCCCTTCAGCAATCGTACGAACTTGGCGACGCAATTTTTGTGTCGCAGTCAATTCACCAGCTGTACCATCGTCTTTTGGAAGACTGGCTGGCAAGTGGTCATATCCATAGATACGAGCGATTTCTTCAAAGAGGTCTGCTTCGATGGTAATATCCCAACGACGACGTGGAACGCTAACGGTAAAGCTATCTTCATTTCCAGAAAGACCAAAGCCAAGACGACGGAAGACATCTTCCACATCAGCATATGAAAGTTCCGTACCAAGGACGCGGTTAACGTCTGCAAGGGTTGAAGATACTTCTACATCTGAAGTGTCAAGCTCACCCGCTGAAACGATGCCCCTACGCACCGTCGCACCTGCAAGTTCTGCAATCATGCTCGCTGCAGCATCCAAGGCCTCATCGACTGTTGCCACATTAATCCCTTTTTCAAAACGAGAAGATGATTCCGAACGAAGGTTAAGGCGTCCGCTAGTCTTACGAATGGATGTGCCATTGAAAACAGCTGCTTCTAACACAACTCGACTTGATTTTCCAGAGATTTCTGTAGCCTCTCCACCCATGACACCTGCAAGGGCGACTGGTTTGTCTGCGACAGTGATGACTAAGTCATTTGTTTCCAAGTCACGTTCTTCACCGTCCAAGGTCACCAATTTTTCACCAGCACGCGCTTCACGCACATGGATGTCATTGCCTTCAAAGGTATCCAAGTCAAAGGCATGCATAGGCTGACCAAAGTAGAGTAGGATATAGTTGGTTACGTCGACCACATTATTGATGGGACGGATACCTTCGTTCATGAGGAGATTTTGCAACCACTGTGGACTTGGTGCGATGGTCACATTGTCCAAGATACGAGCAGCATAGTATGGTGCCTTGTCTGTTTCAATCCCTACAGAAAGGGCATCTGCTGCAGCTTCATTTGTTTCTGTCAGAGTAAATTCTTTAAAGTTAACGGCCTTGTCATAGATGGCTGCTACTTCGTGCGCTACTCCACGCATAGAAAGAGCGTCTGCACGGTTTGGCGTGATGGAAAGTTCGATGATTTCATCATCCAAGTCTAGGTAAGAGAAGACTTCCTCACCTGGTACTGCATCTTGAGGCAAGATTTGAATACCATCTGCAAATTCCTTTGGTACAACTGAGTCAGAAATCCCCAATTCACCAAGTGAACAGATCATTCCGAGAGACTCAAAACCACGGATTTTCCCTTTTTTGATTTTGTAATTGTCCGCGATACGAGCTCCTGGAAGAGCTACCATGACCTTGATACCAGTACGCACATTTGGGGCACCACAAACGATCTGACGGGCTTCTTCTTCACCAACGTTAACCTGACAGACATGCAAGTGTGTTTCTGGCACATCTTCGCAAGACAAGACTTCACCGACGACAATTTTTGAGAGACCGGCAGCCGGTGATTCGACACCTTCGACCTCGATCCCTGTAGTTGACATTTTTTCAGCCAACTCTTGTGATGGCACATCAATGTCCACCAATTCTTTTAACCATTTATAAGATACAAGCATAATTCTGATTGTAAGATCTCACCAAGTAAGACCTTTTCAATTCCTTTCTTTTTCTTCGAGTCAGTCCTCACCGTTCTCATCGAGAGAAAATGACTAGGACTGTATAGGACTGTGTTTCAGGTTTCAATCTTATTTAAACTGTTCTGAGAAGCGGACATCTCCTTGGTAGAATCCACGGATATCGTTGATTCCGTAACGGAGCATAGCTACACGCTCTTGACCAAGACCAAAGGCAAATCCAGAGTAAACAGTCGCATCGATACCACTCATTTCAAGAACACGTGGGTGAACCATACCAGCACCCATAATCTCGATCCAACCTGTTTTCTTACATACGTTACAGCCTTCTCCACCACACTTGAAGCAAGAAACATCCACCTCAACAGATGGCTCTGTGAATGGGAAGTAAGATGGACGCAAACGAATTTGGCGCTCTTCACCGAACATTTTTTGGACAATCAATTGAAGCGTTCCTTGAAGGTCAGCCATAGAGATGTTTTTCCCAACAACCAAACCTTCGATTTGGTGGAACTGGTGACTGTGAGTCGCATCGTCTGTGTCACGACGGAACACACGCCCTGGTGAAATCATTTTCAAAGGACCTTTAGAGAAATCATGGGCATCCATAGCACGCGCTTGAACTGGAGACGTGTGAGTACGGAGTAAGATTTCTTCTGTGATATAGAATGTGTCCTGCATATCACGAGCTGGGTGGTCTTTTGGAAGGTTCATACGTTCAAAGTTATAGTAGTCTTGCTCTACTTCAAAACCATCCACGACTTGGTAACCCATACCGATGAAGATATCTTCGATTTCTTCACTTGTTTGTGTAAGAACATGACGGTGACCAGTCGCAACTGGGCGACCTGGAAGTGTTACATCGATGCTCTCACTAGCAAGTTGAGCTGCGACTTTCTTTTCTTCCAAGAGTTTCGCTGTTTCCTCAAAGGCTGCTGTCAAGACATCACGAGCTTCATTAACGTGTTTCCCAATGACAGGGCGCATTTCAGCAGATACATCCTTCATCCCTTTAAGGATTTCAGTAAGCGACCCTTTTTTACCAAGGACAGAGACACGTAATTCTTGCATCTCTTTTTCATTTTCAGCAGTAATCTGCTTCAAGCTAGCCAGCGTTTCTTCGCGAAGCGCTTTTAATTGTTCTTCAATAGTTGACATAATTCCTCCATCAGTCGCTCGTAGATAAAAAGAAAACCACATGCCAAAAACTCCACTCGGAGCGTTGACACGCGGTACCATCCGTTTCATCTGACAAGTCAGACCTTCATTTCTAAATCCATGCGCAAGTGAATTCACTCAGCTTTCATATAGAGAGCTTGCAGTCATGGCTCTCCTCCCTGATATACTTCCCTTGAGTTACTAGTCTTGCGGATTTCTATTCGATTACTACTTAGTTTATCAGATTTTTAGTTAAAAAACAAGTTAGATTAGACTAATTTCAATATAAAAAGGAACAAGACGCAGTGCACTATCTATTTGTAGGGCCTGTTTCATCTGCTTGCCTTTTCAATAAAAGAGTTGCTGCTTGATTAAAACCATCACACCAGTTATACCATTTTGCTTCATACTCATCTTGAGCTAAGATACTGTCTTTTAAATCCAAAACAGAGTAAATCTTTCTTTCCTCGCAAGCTTGCGCATAGAGATGATATAGTTCATCGCCACCATCTCTATCCCACTCAGCAGAAATCGTATCCCTACCCGTCAATAAAGCCTGATAAGCCCTGTGATGCCCGTCTGTAATCAACAAGCAGTCTCCGAACGCAAGAATACTGATTGGAGCAACATTGATTATTTCTGCCAACTGATAAAGTATCTGGATGCCTTCTAGTTTCTTTTCTGATAAGTATAGTTGAGTCGGATGAAGATCTGCTATATTGACTTTCATTTCTTTCTCCTCAAAGGAATTTGATACTCACTTCTGCTTGCCTTTAAATCGCCATTGGAAGCGGAGTTTGTCATAGAAGGGAAATTCGATAAACAGGACTCCCAAACCCACACAGAGACTGGCAAGGACATCTGATGGATAGTGAACTCCCAGATAGACCCTTGACACCAGTACACTGACTAGGTAGAGACCTAGCACGATTTGCACGATTTTTCTCCAGACTGGATCTTTAATTCGTTGACTGAGAATGACAATCAAAGTCCCTACCATCAGCGTCACTGCCAGAGAATGGCCACTTGGAAAAGAAAACCCCTTCTCCTCTACCAAGTGTAAGATAGCTGGTCGTGGACGCTGGTAAATATTTTTAAAGGTCACGATCAAAAGACCGGCTAAGGCTAGATTGCCCGCCATGAAGTAGCTTTCTATCTTCCACTGCTTACGATAAAAGATAACGGCTGCGATGGTAACCCAGGTGATAATCACTAGGATATCGATCAGGCGTGTGAGGGCTCGGAACAGAACTGTCAAATAATCTGGCAAGTCCCCACGAAGGGCAGTCTGAATCGGTTGGTCAAAACCGACCAGCATTTCGGGGTAAAACTTGACCATATAGCCAAGAAGGACGAAAAGTAAAAGGGCAAAACTGCCCTTCATTAAAAATGTTTGTTTATCTCTCATAATGTTTTAAGGTTGGTTTTAAGAGGACATACAACAACCAGAATGAAACGGCAAAGATGATACCCTCAATCAAGTTAAAAGGTAAAACCATGGTCATTAGGTAGTTAGAAAGTCCCAAAATTTTTCCAATATCAAAGTTGGCAAACTGCGCGTACAAAGGAACCGCATAAACATAGTTGAGAACCAACATAGCAGCAGTCAATCCGATGGTTCCCGCTAGAGATGCTAGTAGGAAACGAAGAGTGCTACGTTCCTTTTTCCAAATCAAACCAAAGGCGATAACAAAAACTCCCAAAGCTACGATATTCATTGGCAAACCAATGTAGGTATTCACTCCCTGGCTATTCAGAAGCAACTTCAAGAGTGAACGAAGCAAGAGAATTCCTAGTGCAGCTGGCAAATCCATCACCACCAAGCCCACAAGGACTGGCAAGATACTAAACTCGATCTTGAGGAAGGTCGCCGCTGGCAAGAGCGGAAAGTCAAAGTACATCAGCACAAATGAAATGGCTGATAAAATCGCAATGGTCGAAAGTCGACGTGTGTTTGTCATAACAGGTTCCTCCAATTTTCTATAAAATCAGAAGAAGTTGGAAAGGATCCCTCTATCTATTCTCACTTTTTATATCCCAAAAGCTCCCTCTCACTCTTTTGGGCAAGCGGTTGCAATTCATCTATAAACTCATCAGAACAGACAAAGCCATTCTTTCGTCTTCTCCCATCCAGACTATACTGTCGGTTGTGGAATCTCACCACATCAGCTTACGCTCGCGGACTTATTTGGTTAAGATATTTTAGATTTATCTAGGCGTCGCAGTCGAAGATAATACTTAAAGTATATCGAGACAAGACAACGACGAGAAAGCTAAAATAGCTAGTCAAATTTACCGCCGGTCGGGAATCTCACCCTGCCCTGAAGACCCTTTAATCATAACAAAAAACGCTTTCAAGTGCAAGCATTTTGTTCATTTTCATTTTTTATTTCAATTTATCCACTCCATAGGTGTGAACGAGCTCTAAACCAGCAAAATTCTGCTGACGAAGAGCCTCGTAGACAATCATGCAGACGGTATTCGAAACATTGAGGCTACGAACATGTTCATCATTCATAGGAATACGGAGAGCCTTTTCGGGATGGTCTCGCATAAAGTCCTCAGGCAAGCCCTTGTCTTCACGTCCAAAGAGAAAATAATGGTCTTCGTCCGTCGATAAATCTGCTTCAGAATAGACCTTTTCCGCAAATTTCGAAATCAGATAGAGTTTTCCCTTCATCTGAGACATGAAATCTTCCAAACTGTCATAAAAATAAATCTCAAGCTTATCCCAGTAATCCAAACCAGCTCGCTTCATCTTGCGATCATCAATAGGAAATCCCATCGGTTTGATGATGTGAAGGGGAGAATTGGTCGCAGCGCAAGTACGTGCGATATTGCCTGTATTTTGTGGAATCTGAGGTTCAAATAATACAATGTGATTTGTCATGACTTGCTTCCTTTCACCATTGCAAAAAAATAGCCACACTGCCCGGAGTCAAGCTCAGCAAACAGCGTGGTTAAGGCATCGTTAACTTACCTCACAACAGGTTTGAAGTAAATCAGCGAAGCTACTTTCCTAGTATAACACTTTCAGAATCATTGTCAATAGAAACGACTTGATTTTTTTACTTTTTTTGATAATATTTCCATACTTAGTCATTCTTTTTCTGAGAAAGGATATTAAATGAGCGAAATCACTTCATATAATAGACATTTCTATGAAAGGTGAGCAATTTTATCTTTGAAAACTTACAAAAAGTCTTTTCTTATCCTCTAAAATGGCTTGGCAAGTGCATTTTTTGCGAAAAAAGGGTATGATAGTTACATCATGAAAAAGTAGGGTTTTTATATGAAAATTGTCCTTGTTGGTGGAGGGAAAGTCGGTTTCGCCCTCTGTCGTTCACTGGTTGCAGAAAAACACGACGTTGTCCTCATCGAACAAGATGAGGCTGTTCTCGATCATATTGTCAGTCGCTTTGATATCATGGGACTCCTTGGAAATGGAGCAGACTTTGCTATCTTAGAGCAAGCCGGCGTTCAAGAGTGTGATATCTTTATCGCTCTAACGGAACACGATGAAGTGAATATGATTTCAGCAGTACTTGCTAAAAAGATGGGCGCTAAAGAAACCATCGTTCGAGTGCGAAATCCTGAATACTCCAATGCCTATTTCAAAGAGAAAAATATTCTTGGATTCTCACTTATCGTTAACCCAGAACTCCTAGCCGCCCGTGCTATCTCAAATATCATTGATTTCCCGAATGCACTCTCAGTTGAGCGGTTCTCAGGGGGACGGGTCAACCTAATGGAGTTTGTTGTCAAAGATTCCAGTGGTCTCTGTCAAATGCCAATCTCAGATTTTCGTAAAAAATTTGGCAATATCATTGTCTGCGCTATGGAACGAGACCATCAACTTATGATTCCGAGTGGTGATATTACTATTCAGGATAGAGATAGAATTTTTGTTACTGGGAATCGTGTGGATATGATGCTCTTCCATAACTATTTCAAATCACGTGCAGTGAAAAGCTTGCTCATCGTTGGTGCTGGAAAAATTGCTTATTACCTACTTGGCATTTTAAAAGATAGCCGTATTGACACTAAAGTTATCGAGATTAATCCTGAAAGAGCTCGTCTCTTCAGTGAAAAATTTCCAAATCTCTATATCGTACAGGGAGATGGAACTGCCAAAGATATCTTGCTTGAGGAAAGTGCTCCCAACTATGATGCAGTTGCAACTTTGACTGGGGTTGATGAGGAAAACATCATTACCTCTATGTTCTTAGACCGTGTTGGTGTTCATAAGAATATCACCAAGGTGAATCGCACTAGCCTTTTAGAGATTATCCATGCACCTGATTTTTCAAGTATCATCACACCCAAAAGCATTGCAGTGGATACCATTATGCACTTTATCCGTGGTCGAGTAAACGCCCAATACTCAGACCTTCAAGCCATGCACCATCTAGCAAACGGTCAAATTGAAACTCTTCAATTCCAAATCAAGGAAGCTAATAAAATGACTGCCAAACCTCTTTCACAGTTGAAACTGAAGAAAGGGGTTCTTATCGCAGCCATTATCCGAAAAGGAAAAACAATCTTCCCTACTGGAGAGGACAGACTTGAGGTAGGAGATCAGTTGCTCGTGACGACTTTACTACCAAATATCACCAAGATTTATGATCTGATTGAGAGGTAAAAGATGAATAAAAGTATGATTCGTTACCTCCTCTCAAAACTTCTCTTGATTGAGGCGATTCTCCTCCTAGTGCCCGTTAGCGTAGCAACCTATTATCAAGAATCCAGCCAAGTATTTACAGCACTCTTTACAACAATTGGAATTTTAATACTTCTTGGTAGCTTGGGAATTTTACGGAAACCCAAAAATCAGCGAATTTATACTAAGGAGGGAGTCTTAATCGTCGCCCTCTGTTGGATTCTATGGTCTTTCTTTGGAGCGCTTCCCTTTGTCTTTTCAGGACAAATCCCAAGTCTCATTGATGCCTTCTTTGAAATCAGTTCTGGTTTTACAACTACAGGAGCGACCATTCTGACAGATGTTTCCGTTCTCACTCGTTCCCTCCTCTTCTGGCGAAGTTTCACCCACTTGATTGGAGGGATGGGGGTACTCGTCTTCGCGCTTGCCATTATGGACAATGCCAAGAATAGTCACTTAGAGGTGATGAAGGCTGAGGTCCCTGGGCCTGTCTTCGGTAAGGTTGTATCCAAACTGAAAAATACCGCCCAGATTCTCTATCTGCTTTATTTAGGGCTCTTCTCACTTTTTGTAGTCATCTACTATCTAGCTGGCATGCCTCTATTTGATAGCTTTGTCATTGCTATGGGAACGGCAGGAACCGGAGGCTTCACCGTCTATAACGACGGAATTGCCCACTACGGCAGCTCACTCATCACCTATCTCGTCAGTATCGGAGTTCTGGTTTTTGGGGTCAACTTTAATCTCTACTACTACCTCATGCTCCGTCGAGTTAAGGCTTTCTTTGGTGATGAAGAACTTCGCACGTATGTAATCATTGTCCTAGTTTCTACCGGCTTGATTACTCTCAATACGCTCCATCTCTACCAAGGTGTCTCTCAGAGCTTTGAAATGGTCCTCTTCCAGGTGTCTAATATCATCACAACAACTGGTTTTGGTTATGGAGATATCACCAACTGGCCCCTCTTCTCCCAATTTATCCTCCTCTTCCTCATGGGAATCGGCGGCTCTGCTGGATCAACCGCAGGTGGACTCAAAGTTATCAGAGGGCTCATCCTTTCAAAAATTGCAAAAAATCAGATCTTGTCCATCTTATCTCCTCATCGCGTATTGACTCTACATGTCAATAAAACTGTGATTGATAAGGATACTCAGCACAAGGTCCTAAAATATTTTGTCATTTATGTGATGATTTTACTGTCACTTATCTTCATTGTCAGTCTAGATAGCAATGATTTTCTAGTTGTTACCAGTGCTGTCTTCAGTTGTTTCAATAACATCGGACCTATTCTAGGTACAACTTCTAGTTTTGCTATCTTTAGTCCCATCTCTAAAATCCTTCTCTCATTTGCAATGATTGCAGGTCGTCTAGAGATTTATCCCATTTTGCTTCTCTTTATGAAACGAACTTGGTCTAAACGCTAATGATAATACACCCCCCCCTTTACTAGCTAGTAAAGGGGGAGTTTTTCTATTAAAAATGAGAAGACCTTTCGGTCCTCTCCTAATCTGTTTATTTTTTAAGTGCTTCTTTGTAGCGAGCAACTTCCGCTTGATTAGCCCAAACATAGTGACCTGGACGAATTTCCACCATAGATGGTTTGTCTGTCTCATAGTCATGTTGGCTAGGATCATAGACTTTCAATACCTTCTTACGTTCCAAGATTGGATCTGGAATCGGTACAGCAGATAGAAGTGCTTGAGTGTACGGATGAACCGGATTGTTAAACAACTCCTCTGTCTCTGCTACTTCAACGATAACACCCTTATAGATAACTGCGATACGATCTGAGATAAAGCGAACAACTGACAAGTCATGCGCGATAAAGAGATAGGTCAAGCCCAATTCTTTTTGAAACTTCTTGAGCAAGTTCAAGACTTGCGCACGAACAGACACGTCCAAGGCTGAAATCGGCTCATCCGCAATAACGAAATCAGGTTCCATCACAAGAGCACGAGCAATCCCAATACGTTGACGTTGACCACCAGAAAACTCGTGTGGGTAACGGGTCAAGTGCTCTTTCAAAAGACCGACTTCATGAATCATCTTTTGAACTTTTTCTTTTCGCTCTTCTTCGTCTTTGAACAAGTGGTAGTTGTAAAGACCTTCAGAGATGATATAGTCAACTGTCGCACGTTCATTTAAGCTGGCTGCAGGGTCTTGGAAAATCATCTGGATACGGCGGATCAACTCTGAAGATTCCTTATGAGATTTTTTCCCATTGATCTTATGACCGTCAAAGATGATTTCACCTTTACTGGTATTATTCAAACCAATAATGGCACGACCAATCGTCGTTTTCCCACTACCAGATTCACCAACGAGAGAGAAAGTTTCTCCCTTGTTGATAAAGAAGTTAGCGTTTTTAACGGCAACAAACTTCTTACTTCCTTCACCGAAGGAAATTTCTAAATCTTTAATTTCTACTAATTTTTCAGACATTTCCTTCCTCCTAGTCTTCTAGATGAGCAAAGCCCATTTTATCACGAATTTTATCATGTAAATCTGCGATGATTTCTGGTTTTTCAACCTTAGGAGCATTCTCATGAAGCAACCAAGTCTTAGCCCAGTGGGTATCAGTGACTGAAAACTGAGGTGCTTTCTGTTCAAAGTCAATTTGCATCGCATAATCTGAACGAAGGGCAAAGGCATCACCTTTCAACTCCGTATAAAGAGACGGTGGTGTTCCTGGGATAGAGTACAATTCCCCTTTATCATCAGCAAGCTGTGGTAAGCTAGACAAGAGACTCCAAGTGTATGGATGACGTGGGTCGTAGAAGACTTCCTCAACCGTTCCATATTCTACAATTTCACCAGCATACATAACCGCTACCTTATCCGCAATACTTGCTACCACACCAAGGTCATGGGTGATAAAGATAATGGTGAAGTGGTACTCATCTTGCAAAGTTTTAAGCAAATCAATGATTTGCGCTTGAATGGTTACATCAAGGGCCGTCGTTGGCTCATCACAGATCAAAATATCTGGGCGACAAGCAAGGGCAATCGCAATAACGATACGTTGGCGCATCCCTCCAGAATATTGGAAAGGATACTCGTCAAAACGTTTTTCAGCGTCTGGAATTCCGACCTTGTTCATATAGTCGATTGCCATTTCTTTGGCTTCCTTAGCTGTTTTCCCTTGGTGTTTAACGATAACTTCTGTGATTTGGCTACCGATTGTATTAATTGGATCCAAACTTGTCATTGGGTCTTGGAAGATGGTTGCAATTTTAGCACCACGGATTTTCTCCCATTCTTTGTTCGAAGTCAAGGCTGTCAAGTCTTGTCCACGATAATCGATGCTTCCTTGGGCAATGCGCCCATTATCTTCCAACATCCCTGTAAAGGTTTTTGTTAATACAGATTTACCAGAACCAGACTCACCTACCAAGGCAAGAACTTCTCCTTCAATCAGTTCTAGAGAAACGCCTCTGATAGCTGTTAGAACTTTGTCACGAACGTCAAATTCCACGACGATATCGCGAGCAGTCAAAATTACATTACTTTCTTTTGTCATGTCTACTCCTATCTATGTGTACGTGGATCACTAGCATCCGCTAAGTTCTGACCAACAACGAATAGAGATAGGGATACCAAAATCAAGGTTGTCAATGGAATCCAGAACAAGTACGCGTTGGTCGTAACGTTTTGTGAGTAATCTGAGATCAAACGTCCCAAACTTGGCACTGTTACAGGCAATCCCAATCCAAAGAAGGAAAGGAAAGCCTCATAAGAGATAAAGCTTGGCAACATCAAGGTCATCGTAGAAACAATAACAGATACCAATTGTGGCATGATATTTTTCACGATGATTTTAAAGGTTGGTGTTCCAAGTGTTTGAGAAGCAAGGTTGTATTCCAAGTCACGGTAACGCATGATTTGAATACGAATTGAATAAGCAATACCAATCCAAGTCGTCACACTCATAGCGAAGATCAAATTCCAGAAACCAGCACCAATTGAGTAAGTCAAGACGATAACAATCAAGAGAGATGGAATGTTTGAAATAATGTTATAAACTTCCATCATGACGCGGTCAACAGATTTTGAAATCCCCCAAATTCCACCAACAATAACCCCAATCACAAGATTGATAAAAGTAGCAATTACAGAAATGAGGATAGAATTACGCGCACCAAACCAAACGCCATCAAACAAGGATTTACCATTGCTATCAGTACCAAACCAGTGTTCGGCATTGGGCTTAATAAAACGAGCGCTAAAGTCATTAACCTTACTTACATCGTTAAAGTCAAAGTCTGAAAACATCGGATAGATAAAACTCATCAAAATAATAGCTACCAATATTCCCAACATAATGACTGTTGATTTTTTCTTTAAAAACTGTCTAAATACAGAACCCCAGTATGAATAGGCAGGAGCATCAATCGTTTCAGAGGCAAAATCATCACGTTTTACGAACTGAAATTTTTCTTTATCAATTGTTGACATTATTTGCCTCCTTTCTCTGTCAATTTAATACGTGGGTCAAGCATAGTCATCCAGATATCTCCTACAAAGAGTGAGAAGATAGAAATACATGTAAAGATGAAGACGAGACCAACTACCATTGAGTTATTTGATGCCTTAACAGAGTCAATCAACATTTTACCCATACCTGGGAAGGCGAAGACTGTTTCTGTCAATGTTGCACCACCAATAACCCCGATTACGGCACCTGGAATACCTGAAACCAAAGGAACCATGGCATTTTTAAAGACGTGTTTATTTGAGATTTCTTTTTCAGATAAACCTTTTGCACGAGCAAAACGGACAAAGTCCTGAGATTGCAAGTCAATCATATAACGACGAATCCAGATTGCTGTACTTGGTGCTCCCAGCAAACCTAGAATGACTGCTGGCAAGACATAGGAGCGCCAATCTCCAGCCCCCAAGATAGGGAATGAGTCTGGCAGACCAATAGATGATCCAATCAAGCGAACGATATAAACCAAAGCAATCGTTGGAAGTGCAAGCAAGAAGGTTAGAGCACCTGTTGAGAAGCTATCAATCCAAGTATTCTTGTGGCGAGCCATAGCAGATCCAAGAGGAATGGCAATCGCATAAGAAATAATCAAACCAATCAAACCAGCAACAGCTGAGCTTGCAATCATAGATGGATATTGGTAGTTACTTTCTGTAGCTGTATATGGATCGTCTTTACCATAGTTAGCTATTTCACGCGCATCTGCTTGACTTGGAGATTTGTAGGTACGAGAGTAAATATCTACAGACGAAGTCTTTTTACCAGTAGGGAATTGAACTTCTGATGTCTTAGTTTGTCCTTGACCCTGTGTGATAACTTGAAGCACTGGCGTGTTCGCATAAGTTGGGTAAGAGTCACCCAAGTTAATGTTCACAAAGTTTTGGTGTACAAACGGGAATTGATTGTTGAAATACAAAAGGTATTTATGTTTGGTACCTGAACCAACCAATGACCAACCGATAGCAGGGTCATTTTCAAAACGAAGATAACGTTCCAAGTTTGGATTTTCAGGGTCTTGAATCTTGTTTGTATGATCAATATCAAGTAAGTTCGCATAGAATTTGAAAACACGTTCAAAAATCGGAATTTCACGCGTAGCATAGAACTGACCACTCTCTGAAAAGACACCTAACGTCCAACCATTACCGAGTTGGTTGATGTATTTTTCGTAGATTGCCTTATTGGTATCATTGGCATCTACTGTTACAGATGAGTCCATTGTGCTAGCTTTTTCTTGTAGCTCCTTGGTATCGTAGTACTCGATATAGCCCATACGTTCATAAACGGTATTCTCATAATTATCCCGCTTATCTGGAGTCGTTGCAATCTTGTTGTAGTTGGTATCCTGCTTGAAAATCAGTTTCCGAGGAACCATCGTATAGATAATCGTGTAGGTCAAGGTTGTCACCAAGAAAATAGACAACAATGAGCGCAAGACACGCATAAAAATATATTTTTTCATATCGTTTCCTTTTAAAATCCCAAAAGAACCTTCTCCTCATGGAGAGAAAGTTCTCTTGAGAGTTATTTATTTAACGTGATTCGTCAATTCTTTTTGAACTTTTTCGTTTGATTCTTTTTTCTCTTTGAGCCATTTCTCACGAGCTTGTTCGTAATCAGCTTTCGTTACAACCTTGTCTTGCAACTGAATATACTTGAAGTATACATCTGAGCTCTTATCTCCAGATTGGCTGTATGATGCTGTGAATGGTACAACACGAGAAATGAATGGTGCAGCACCACTTGATGACATAGCTGGCAAGAAGAGTGAGCTATCTGTCAACCAAGCTTGAGCAGCTGCGTATTTTTCATAACGAGCGTTCAAATCGTCAGTTTCTTTAGCAGCTTCATCAACTAACTTATCATATTCTTTCAAACCAACTTGTGCAGCTGCTGCATTTGCTGGATCGTCGTAACCCATGTATGTTTTTGTTTGCTCGCTATTAGTTGTTTTTAAGATATCAAGGTAAGTTGATGGATCTTCGTAGTCTGGATTCCATCCAACTGCTCCTGAGAGATCCCAATCTTCTGCCGCAGCGCTTGCTGCATAGTAGGTGATATTGTTCAACTCATCTTTAGAAACTTGTTGGATATCAATCACTACATTATCTTCACCAAGTACTTTTTCAACTGATTGTTTAAAGGATTGAATACGAGCGATATAGCTCTTAGCAGTTTGGTCTACTGGAATATCCAAGTGGATAGGGAATTTTGCACCTTCTGCTTCCAATGCAGTTTTGGCTTTGGCAAATTCAGCTTTGGCTTTGTCGGAGTTGAAGAGTCCATCTTGACCATCAGCAAAGTTTACGTTCTTCCACTCATCACCATAAGCAGCCATCTTATCAGTTACCAAGTCACCGAAAGTTTTTTCACCTGCAGAGACAAACTCTGGTTTCACAAAGAGGTTGCGAACTGCAAGGGGGGCCCCTTCCTTACCATTGATTTGTGCTGAGTAAGAAGTACGGTCAAAGGCAAAGTTCAAGGCCTGACGGAAGTCTTTGTTAAGAAGGGCTTTCTTAGTAGAAGTCTTCTCTTCATCAGTTGTCTTAGAAGTATATTTGTAACCTTGACGGTCAATATTCACACCCAAACCAGCAATACCTGGTCCTGATGGAGTGTAGAAGATATTTTCCTTGTATGTCTCTTCTACTTTAGAATAGTTTGAACTTGTTGGGTAAAGGCGAGCATAGCTATAGGCTCCACTTGTAAAGTTACGCTCAATGGACTCTTGGTCGGACCCATCATAGAAAGCAAGGGTAACTTTATCAAGGTGAACGTTATCCTTATCCCAGTACTGCTCATTCTTAGCAAATTCGATAGAAGATTTAGTAGTCAAACCTTTTAGCAAGAACGGACCATTATAAAGCAATGATGTAGGATCTGTTGCTTTAGCAAAATCTGATCCCTTTGATTTTTCAAAATCTTCGTTCAATGGCCAGAAGATTGAGTAAGCCATCTTAGAGTTCCAATATGGTTCTGGCTGGTTCAAGGTATACTCAAGAGTATAATCATCAACTGCCTTCACACCTACCGTAGAAAAGTCTTTTGAATTTCCAGACAAATAATCAGACAATCCTTTAACAGAAGTTTCTGCTAGATACAGAGCTTCGGATTTCTTATCTGCTGCGTGTTTCAAACCATTTACGAAATCTTTAGCTGTTACTTCAGCGTACTCTTCCCCATCAGATGTCATCCATTTAACACCTTTGCGGATTTTGTAGGTATAAGTCAAACCATCTTTTGAGACTGACCAGTCTTCTGCAACTGCGGGAGTCAAATTCCCATATTTGTCATTTGTGAAGAGACCATCAATACCATTTGAAGTGGCAATCTTAGTACTTTGTTTCCCTGAAATGAGGTAATCCAACGTTTCTGGGTCAGCTGAATAGACATAACCATAATTTTTTGGTGCTGTTGAATCAGATGATTTAGAAGAACCGCAGGCAGCTAGTATGCCAGTCGCTAATAAGGCAACCCCTGCTGCAACCAATACTCTGCTTTTTTTCATGTATATAACTCCTCTTGAAAAATTTAGGCTTATTGGAAATTATAACATATATCTTCTAAAAAGTAAACGAATTTTCAGAATATTTAGGCGTATATCTACAAAAAACTTCTCTTTGTCAGAATTTCCCCATTCTTTATTTGTATTTATAAGAAAAGAAAATTAATTTGTCTAGCTCTGTAAGCTTGATTTTTACAAGTTGCTTTTCCCTTTTTTCTTCACATGACATAATCTATCTTCTTAAATTGGATTTTAGAATAAGAAACTATTGACGGAAAATGATTTTCAAGGTATAATAATAAACGTTGAGGCGGTATAGCCAAGTGGTAAGGCACGGCTCTGCAAAAGCTTGATCGTCGGTTCAAATCCGTCTACCGCCTTTCAGTACCTGAATTAACAGGAATTAACCGAATGAAAAGCCCGTACAATCGGGCTTTTTTGTTATTCCAAATAGATAGGGATAACTGTGTCTACCATATAGATTTACAAAAAGCAGTGACTCAAGTCACTGCTTTATTCTGTTTCTTCTTCAGTCTCTATTTCAGTGATTTGGACTTTTACCTTGGTAACACGTCCGTTTTTCACCTTGTCATTGGTTAGGATGATTTGTTTGTTTTGGCTGACCAATTCATAACTGAGTTTTTCAGTCGTTGGAATCATTCCCACACCCGTCAAATAATAACCGGCGATGGTATCAACATCATCACTTTCCAGTTCCACATCAAAGTAGTCATTAAAATCATTAAGATTCATGGTACCTTGAACGATATAGGTGTCTTCTCCTATTTGATGGACTTCAATTTCAGCCTTGTCAGTCTCATCATCAATCTCACCAACAATTTCTTCTAAGAGGTCTTCCAGAGTTACCAAACCAGCCATTCCACCGTATTCATCTAGTAAGATGGCCATTTGATTTTGGGTATTTCGAAGTTCTTTAAGAAGATCGTCCACAAAGATAGTCTCAGGAACAAACAGTGGCGTTTGGAGAATTCGTTTCCAGACAATATTGTCAAAGCCATCCACAAAAGCGGCATTCAACAAGCGCTTGGTGTGAATCAAACCAATAACATTATCCTTATCCCCATCATAAACAGGGATACGTGAGAAATTTTGCTTTAAAATACTCTCGATAATCGTTTGACTGTCATCCTGAATATCCACCATAAAGGCATCTGTTCGGGGCACCATTACCTCACGAGCCATTAGTTCATCTAAAGAAAAGACTCCCTGTAGCATTTCAATCTCATCTGCATCCAGTGTTTCTTCGCTGTTAGTGAGCATATACTCAATTTCATCACGTGTCATCTTTTCATCAGCATCATCAAAGGTCATTGGCGTCACACGGCTCAATAGATTCGTTGAGGCTGACAAAAGCCAAACAAAGGGACTGACAATTTTCCCCAAACCAATAATGACTGGCGCTGTTCGGATAGCCAAGGTATCTTTCAGATTTAGAGCAATTCTCTTGGGATAAAGTTCCCCAAAAACAATGGAAATATAGGTCAAAAACGCTAAAGATAGAAAACTTGCAATAGCGGAAGCTGTTTCACTGTTCCCTATCCAAGATGCAATTTCGCGTCCTAGAGTCTCCGCTAAACTGGCCCCAGACAAGATGGTAATTAACGTGATACCAACTTGAATCGTTGATAAAAAGTGGTTAGGATTTTCAAGTACCTTTAACAAACGGATGTAGCGTTTGTCTCCCTCTTCTGCCTTTTGTTCTACTCGGGAACGGTTTAGTGACACCATTGCCATCTCAGTGGCTGAGAAAAAAGCATTTAACAAGGTCAAGATAAATAATAATACAAACTGTAGCAACAAATTCTGACTGCTCGGGTCTTCCATAGTCCTTCTCCTAAAATAGTATCTTGTGTTTCATTATATCATAAAATTCTTCAGGATTCACATTATTTTTCATTTAAACAACAACTCCCCTGCCTCTAAAAGACAAAGGAGCTGTTTTATATAGTACCCATTGTTTCTAATCCGTCACTGTCACTTGACCTGTTCGATAGTCAAGCTGGATTCCCTTTTGAACATTGGGAATTAGCACATTGAATTCCAATTCGCCATCTGAAGACTTGGCTTCGATTTGTGAAGCGGATGGAACTAAGTCCTCATTTGTCGCATAGTGGAGCGTCACCCGATAACGGACCCTCTTATTTTGGTCCAAGGCTTTTCTGACCAAACTCTCATAGTAGTTCTGACCTGTCGAATCTTCAGCCTGTGCTTGGTTTGCCCAAGCTGTCTGGACTGCAATGTTCTTGGGATTGCTGGTAGAGGCATCAAAACCATCCAAACCACCTATCAAGGCATAACCCAGCAGGTGTCCTCTATCGACTGCATGTGTATAGGCTCCCTTTAGATTCTTGACCTGATGCCATCCTGATGGCGTCCAGGAGGTTGAGCCGTTGCCTGTTTCTTCACGATTTTTATACTGCCGAGTCGCTTTGGATAAGATGGCATTGGCAACAGTTGGGACTGTTTCTTTTCCAACTGTCTTTGTCTTATTATCCGCATAGGGTTTGCTTGAAACCTTTGCATCTAGATTGGTTTTATTGCCATTGACAACAAAAGCCCCTGCTCCATTCCACTCGAGATCCCCCTTGATTTGGTTCTTAATTGACTCAGTTAAGACACTTTCAGCCAGCTCCTGACTGGGAGCTTCTGAAGCTTGCTTTTTCTGACTAACCTTAGTTCTAGGGGTGTTTGGCGCTGTCTGCATCTGCTTGATATAGTAGCTTCCAGCAGCCAAGAGTAAGAATAGAAGTAACCCTATCAAAGTCTGTCTTGTTTTTTTGTTCATTTTTCTCCTTGTTTCTTTAGAAAAAGACTGGTCTCCCAGTCTAATTTCCTGTAAATTTGCTAATCAATTCCTGCCACTTTGCCGGAGACAATATTGCCCATGGATCCTGTCCCTTTCCTAGGATGCCATAGCCTACCATCAAGCCGATTCCTAAAGCAAGGAAACCTATCAAGAGAACAATAAAAATCAACAGTAGGCGGCGGAGTACATAGCGTAAGTTTTTATTCTTCTTCATCATTTGCCTCAATTCGCTGAATCTTCGCTCCTAGCTGAGCCAATTTCTCATGGAAGCGGTAATAACCTCTATCAAGGTGGACTAATTTACCGACAACTGTTTCTCCCTGCGCCACCAAACCTGTCAAAATCAAAGCAGCACTAGCGCGAAGGTCCGTTGATAGAACTTCTGCCCCCTGTAAAGCCTGTCCCCCTACAATACGAGCTGTATCACGGATAATCTCTGAATGCAAGCCCATACGGCTCATTTCCTCCAAGTGTTGGAAGCGATTCTCAAACACCGTTTCTACCATGGTGGATTCCCCTTTTGCAACTGTCATCAGAGCTGTAAATTGTGCCTGCATATCTGTTGGAAATCCTGGATGTGGTAAGGTTTTTACATGAACAGCCTTGAGATTTTCAAGTCGAGAACGAACACGAATACCTTCAGATTCCTCTGTCACTTCAACACCCATCTCAAGTAGTTTTGAAATCAAGGGACGATTATGCTCCCATACTGCATCACGAACGAGAACATCCCCACCTGTCATAGCTGCAGCCACCATAAAGGTTCCAGCTTCAATACGGTCCTGTACTACAGTATGAGTCGTACCATGGAGGTTCTCGACACCAGTCACTGTGATTGTTTCGGTACCAGCTCCCTTGACCTTGGCTCCCATTTCATTAAGGAAGATAGCGAGATCAACAATTTCTGGCTCACGCGCAGCATTTTCAATCACTGTCACACCATCAGCTAGAGTTGCTGCCATCATGAGGTTTTGTGTTGCGCCGACACTAGGGAAGTCCATATAGATATGAGCGCCATGCAAGTGGTCTGCCTTGGCTTCGATGTAACCAGCTGTCTGGGTAATCTTTGCCCCCATAGCTTCCAAACCTTTGAGGTGAAGGTCGATGGGACGACTCCCGATGGTACATCCCCCTGGCATAGAAACTTTGGCATGGCCTACACGAGCAAGGATTGGTCCCAAGACAACGATGGATGCACGCATCTTGCTGACATACTTGTATGGAGCTTCCTCAGTGATATCACCAGTCGCATCGACCTCGACAACATGAGCTTCCTCATCAAAGTCCACCTTGGCATTCAGACCTCGAACCACTTGATTCATGGTGAAAACATCTGACAAGATTGGGACGTTCTGCAAGACTGTCTTCCCCTTGCTTGCTAGAATAGTCGCTGCCAACAAGGGCAAGACTGCATTCTTTGCTCCCTCGATCGTCACACTCCCGACCAGACGATTATCTCCGCCTTGAACCACAATTTTTTCCATAGTTGTTTCCTTTACTTTTGATTTTATAATAGTCCTCTAAGCGCTTCTTGCCACAGTTGGTACAAACTGATAAAGAATGAACTCAAGATGTAGCCCATCACAATACTAAAGAAGCCGACCAACAAACGAACCTTTTTTGTGTTAGTAGCGGTCACTTTTAAAACCTTTTCCCATCTCACAAGATCCTTCAAAAGGTAAAAACTCAAATAAATAAAGAGTAGGTGACTACTTAGAGTGAATAATAATTGAACCATTTGACTATTATACCATCTTATCGGCTTGCGCGCTAGTTTTCAATTTTTCTACGAATTAGGGATTGTTTTTAAGGTAATCAATCGCATCCTGCAAGGTCTTAACCGGAACGATTTTCATCTCTGTTTTGATCGTTTTAGCAGCTTCTAGGGCTGTTTCATAGTTGCTTTTCGCATTGGGATCTGCTTTTTTTGCTTCCTCAGTGACTGGATTGTCAGGAGCAAAAAAGATGTTGGCTCCCTGACGAGAGGCTGCAATCACTTTTTTGTCAATTCCACCAATATCGCCAACATTTCCATCACGATCAATAGTTCCCGTTCCCGCAACGACGCGGCCATTACGAAGTCCTGGATCTGCTATCTGGGTGTAAATAGCTAGACTAAACATGAGACCGGCACTTGGCCCCCCGATACCAGCTGTTGAAAAACGAATCGGAACATCACTGGTCACTTCCGTACGGTCAATCAAACCAATCCCAATCCCGTTTTTTCCGTTTTCAAGAGTAATAATTTTACCTTCTGCAGACTTGACTTTTCCGTCTTCTTCATAGGTTACCTTGACCGTGTCCCCTAATTGTTGAGAATTGACATAGTCGACCAAATCTTTGGAACTGTCAAACGTTTTGTCATTAACAGCCGTCACGGTATCTGCAATGTTCAGAATGCCCTTAAAAGTTGAATTGTCAGTCACGGTCAAGACATAGACTCCCAGATACTTGAGTTCGATATCCTTTCCAGCCGTCTTCAGTCCTTGATACTTGGCCATGTTTTGGGATGTTTGCATGTAGAACTGATTAATCCGCATAAACTCTGCATCAGTAGAGCCACCCGTAGTCTCCTTAGTACTTCTAATATCCGTAAAGGGTGTTAACCAAGCATAGACAAGATGTGATAGGGTTGCGTGTCGAATACCGACTGTTACAAACTGGTAAGCTCCTGCTTCTGTATCTTCTGTTTCATTGACTTTTAAAACTTGACGAATATCTTCCGCTCCACCTGGAACTTCTATGTAGTAGGGTAAAGGTACTACAAAGGCTAAAAAAGTCACTACTAGTGCTAGGATGACATATAAGGGCCATCTAGTTTTTTTCTTCATGTTCTAATTCCTCCACAACACTGTTTGGGACATATTGCTGAATCTCCTGACCAAACTTCAGAAGTTCTCTCACGGCCGAAGAGCTGATATAAAGATGCTCTAGGCGGCTATATAGGTAAATGGTTTCGATTTCTGGAGCCAGTTGATGATTGTAGTAATCAAAACTAGACTCGTATTGCAAGTCGGTGGCATTCCGCAAGCCACGGACAAGGGTTTTAGCCCCCAGTCTTCTTGCAACATCGACGACTAGTTGGTCATGAGAAGCCAGCACCTCTACATTATCTAAATGCGCCACCGCTTTTTCGACTGCCCGTTTGCGGTTTTCAACAGGGAGAAAACCTTGTTTGTGGGGATTGTAGAACACCCCGACATAGAGCTTATCAAAGAGTCTGCTGGCGCGTTCAATGATATCCAGATGTCCATTTGTCATCGGATCAAATGAACCTGTAAATAATCCAATTTTATCTGACATAGACTGTCACCTTACTAATCCCATATATTTTTTCCTTCCAGATGCCGAGGCAGGCAATTTCTTCTGGAAGTTCTACAGACTTATCGGTTTCGCAGACAACCATGATTTCTTCGGAAAATAGGTTTCTTTCTGCCATTTTCTCGATATCTGCAACGATTTGTTCCTTGGCATAGGGAGGGTCTAAAAAGACCAGGTCAAAGGGACCTGTCACCTGCTCCAAGGCCCGTTCAGCCTCCATCTTTAAGAGCTGAAATTTGGAAACTTCCTTGGTCATTTGGATATTTGCAGCGACGATAGCTTGTGCCCTTCTATCCCGTTCCACTAAGACAGCATGGGACATCCCTCTTGACACAGCTTCAATAGACAGACCACCACTGCCAGCATAGAGATCCAAGACACGACCGCCCTCAAAATAGGGACCTATCATGTTAAAGATAGCTCCACGCACCTTATCTGATGTCGGCCTCGTCGTCTTGCCTTCTAGCGTCTTGAGGGGACGCCCTCCGTAGATTCCTGATACGATTTTCATACCGTTTATTATACCAAATTATAGGCAAAAAGAGAAAGAAAACCGAACCTTGCGGTTCGATTCTCTACAAAATATTTTCGTACGTATCGCGGACTTCTTGAGGCCAGACACTGGTCTGAACTTCTCCAATGTGTTTCTTGCGAAGTAAGAACATGGCCATCCGAGACTGTCCGATACCCCCACCGATTGTCAGTGGGAAAAGACCGTTAAGCAGGGCTTTATGCCATTCCAGCTCAAGACGATCTTCGTCTCCTGTAAGAGCCACTTGGCGACGAAGGGTGTCCTCGTCTACCCGAATCCCCATAGAAGAAAGTTCAAAGGCACAACCAAGAGATTCGTTCCAAACTAGAATATCGCCATTCAACCCTTTGTAGCCATTTTCAGACTCTGTTGTCCAGTCATCGTAGTCAGGTGCACGGCCGTCATGAGGTTTGCCATCAGGCAACTCGCCACCAATACCAATCAAGAAGATAGCACCAAACTCTTTACAGATCGCATTTTCACGCTCTTTCGGTGTCAAATCTGGATAGCGTTCCACCAACTCTTCTGTATGGATGAAAGTGATTTGTTTTGGCAAGATGGATTCGATATCGTAGCGTGCTTCTACGGCTAGCTCTGTCAGACGAATAGCCTTGTAAATCTTCTCGACGGTTTCTTTGAGATAAGCGATATTGCGTTGACCATTTGGAATCACTTTTTCCCAGTCCCACTGGTCCACATAAACTGAGTGAGTCGCATCAAGTGAATCTTCGTCTGGACGAAGGGCCTTCATATGAACAAATAGGCCTTCACCTTCTCCAAAACCAAAACGAGCTAAGGTGTGGCGTTTCCATTTGGCTAGTGAGTGAACGACTTCATAAGTTTCATCTGGAATCTGCAAGACCTTTACGGATACTGGATGTTCGACACCGGACAAGTTGTCCTGCATCCCATCACCAACCTTGCTCAAGATGGGACCTTGAACTTCAACAACTTCTAACTTATCTTTCAAATACTGGGTAAAGGTGTTTTTGACAAAGGAAATCTCTTCTTGCTGATGAATAAAACTTTTCTTCATAAACGGCTCCTCAAAAATTAGTTAAAAGCATTATACACCTATTTCCAAGAAAAGAAAAGAGTAAATGAGAAAAAGTCAGTGCTCTTTCGAACACTGACTCTGTCATTCATTAATCGTTTCGACCAAAGATTCGTAAGATGCTAAGGAAGAGGTTGATAAAGTCTAGGTAGATGCTGAGTGCCATTGAGATGACCCAACCTGTCGCTACTTGTCCTCGTGACTGCTCATAAACATAGCGAATCTTTTGGTTGTCCCAAGCAATCAAACCTGAGAAGACCAAGACCATGGCAATACTAATCATGTAGTCAAAAAAGCTATTAGCTAAAAATAGATTCACAACCATGGCAATGATGAGGCCGACAAGCGCCGCCATCAAAGCTCGTCCCATGCCACTCAAATCTTTCTTGCTGAAAATTCCGATCACCGCCATGACAAAAAAGAGAAGGGCACTGGATATAAAGGCTGATAAGACGGTCCCAGGTGTATAGAAGGCTACGACAAAACTGAGCGTAAATCCATTTAAAACAGAATAAACTAAAAATACTGGGAGAGCTGCTGGGCTGTTCTTCGCAGCCATGCTACTTGCAACAAAGACTAGAGCAAGTTCTGCAAAAGTTGCAATCATCAACCAGAGACGACCATGCATTAAAAAGTAAATCAACTGGGACTGAAAAACTGTCAACATCAAAGCTGACACGAGAGCTGATAGACCAATCCCAAGTCCTACAAAGGCATAAACCTTTGCGTAAAATTGATTGAGACCTGAACGTTCTTGAATAATTGTTTGATTCATTCTGATTCTCCTTTTTCTATAAATATGTCTTGATTATAACAAAGATTTTATAAATTAGCTAAAATAAAACATCAATATACCTGCTGCAACTGCCACGTTGAGACTTTCTGCTCGACCTTTCATGCCAATATGAACCAGCTGATCAGCACTCTCAGCCATGACAGAACTAATCCCCTGTCCTTCATTTCCCATGACTAAAGCAAAGTTTTCTAAGGGAGAAAGCTCATGATAATCCTTGGAATCTTTAGATAAGGTCGTTGCCAGAATGGGCAAGTTGCTCTTCTTTGCCTCTTCTACAAAGGAAGCAAGAGACATCCGATAGATGGGCAAGTGAAAATGACTTCCTTGCATGGAACGCAGAGTTTTGAGACTGTAGATATCTGCTGACTTATCAGAAACAATAACCCCTGTAAAACCTGCGGCATCCGCCGTCCGAATCATGGTGCCCACATTCCCTGGATCTTGGACATCTTCTAAAAATAGAAACTTACCCTGATGGAGATCAGGCAGTCCTATTTCCTCTTTTTGAATCACTGCAACAATCCCTTGAGGAGTTTGCGTATCTGCCAAGTCCCGTAAAATCTCCTCTGAAACCCAGATAGTTTGAGGAAAAGCGGCTAACTGGTCTCGGTAACTTTCTAGGGCAAAGATCTTTTCAATTGTTACTCCAGCTTGAACAGCTTCTTCAAACAAGTGCCAGCCCTCAATCAAATAAGCAGACCTTCGATATTTTTTTTGATGTAATTTCTTGGCATTTTTTACCACAGAATTGGCTTTTGAGGTTATAATAGTCATAGAAATATTATAACACAATCAAAGGGGTTTGGTATGCAAAAGGTTAGAATGATTGCCCAAGGCAGGGTGCAGGGTGTTGGTTTTCGCTGGGGTGTTTATACTTTAGCTCTTGAAATCGGTGGCATCACTGGTCGTGTCTGGAATAACGACGATGGCACAGTGGAAATTCTTGCTCAGGCAGGCTCCTCTGCCACTATGGCAAAATTTATCCAAGAAATCCGAAAAGGTCCGACACCTTTTTCAAAAGTTACCTACCTGGACGTACAAATGAGCAACTTCTCATCCTATCCAGACTTCAAAGTCGCAAATTAGGTCTCTAGAACTATTGTATATTTTACAAAAAAACAGTAGAATAGAAAGGTATAATTTTTAAAGAAGGAATGAAAACATTGAAATCTATTAAACGTTTTGCCCTCTCTGCTATGGGAGTGGCTATGCTACTCGTCTTGACAGGCTGTGTCCAAGTAGACAAAGCAACAGGACAACCTACTGGTTTTATCTGGAACACTATCGGATCGCCTATGGCAGAGGCTATCAAATACTTTGCCAATGATATGAACCTTGGTTTTGGGATTGGGATCATCATCGTAACGATTATCGTGCGCTTGATTATTTTGCCACTTGGTATCTACCAATCATGGAAGGCAACACTTCACTCTGAAAAGATGAATGCTCTCAAACACGTGCTTGAGCCACACCAAACACGTCTCAAAGAAGCAACCACTCAAGAAGAAAAACTAGAAGCACAACAGGCTCTCTTTGCTGCACAAAAAGAAAACGGCATCAGCATGTTCGGTGGTGTAGGATGCTTCCCTCTCCTCATTCAAGCGCCTTTCTTCTCTGCTATCTACTTTGCAGTCCACTACACTGATGGTGTAGCTAGCTCTACCTTCTTGGGTATCAATCTCGGTTCCCCAAGTATGATCCTTGTCGCCTTCGCTGGTATCCTCTACTATCTCCAATCACTCCTTTCACTTCACGGAGTAGAAGACGAGATGCAAAGAGATCAACTCAAGAAAATGATTTACATGAGCCCACTCACGATTGTCGTCTTCTCCCTCTTCGCACCAGCCAGTGTGACACTTTACTGGGTTGTCGGTGGTTTCATGATGATTCTCCAACAGTTCATCGTTAACTATGTTGTTCGTCCAAAACTTCGTCAAAAAGTACGTGAAGAATTTGCCAAAAATCCACCAAAAGCAAGTTCAGCATCAACTACAGGCGGGCGAAAAGATATCACTCCTAACCAAGCAACTGCAATTACGACTACTAAGAAACATAAAAAACGTAATGCTGGTAAACAACATTCTAGAAAATAAGGTAACGGCTTAGCTGAAAGGCTAGGCCTTTTCTGCATCACAAAAGCCTGATGTTCCCATCAGGCTTCTTTTTATCCATGTACACGCTTCATATAGTCTTGATAGCTTTCTGTATCCATGAGTCTTTTGGCATTCTTGACACGGTCTGCTGTTGGTGGTTTTACCCCTTCGAGCGAATAAGGAATTCCTAGTTCACGCCACTTGAATTCTCCCATAGTGTGATAAGGTAGGATTTCAAACTTGTCAACGTTTTTGAGGGTTTTGACGAATTTACCGAGTTCAATCAAGTCCTCATCTCTGTCTGTCAAGCCTGGAACCAGCACATGGCGAATCCACACAGGCTTCCCAATGTCTGATAGATATTTTGCACAGGCCAAGATGTTTTTATTGGTTTGGCTGGTAACAATCCTGTGTTGTTCGTCGTTGATCTCCTTGATATCCAAGAGAACCAAATCTGTCACAGCCATGAGTTTATTAAACTTTTCGAGATAACGTGGTTTATTACGGAACGGAAGGGCACAGGTATCCAAGGTACAGTGGATTCCTTTTTCCTTGGCCTTGGTAAAGAGGGCAATCAAGAAATCAATCTGCAAGAGGGCTTCTCCACCACTGACAGTGATTCCTCCCTTGTCTCCCCAGAAACCACGGTAGCGAAGGGCTTCTGTCAAGACATCGTCTACTGTCCGTCTTCGTGATTTATTGGTCTCCATAGCCCATGTATCGGGGTTATGGCAGTATTGGCAACGCATCTGACAGCCCTGCAAAAAGACAATAAACCGAATCCCAGGGCCATCTACCGCCCCAAAACTCTCTGTCGAATGCACCATCCCTGTCACTTGTCCATAGTCAATTGTTTCTTCAGACATATCGTCACCTTCCTTGAAACCGTTTTATAGTTTTATTATATCACGAGTAAGGTGAAAAACAAGGGTTTTTTGTCTATTTTTTAGAAAGCAATCTGTTTTTCACTTTCATTTTCAATTTCTTTTAATGATCCGATTCAAAATCAAAACCATACAAGGTTGCGAAATAGTCCTCAGGGCGCTCTGCACGGCGGATTTGGCGGGCTTTTCCTTCTTCGGTATAGAGGATTTCTGCCGAGCGTAATTTTGCATTGTACTGGTAACCCATGGAAAATCCATGTGCACCTGTATCATGAATTACCAGCAAATCACCGATTTCTGTATAAGGTAGTTCGCGGTTCACTGCAAATTTATCATTGTTTTCACAGAGTGAACCGACCACGTCTACCACCTCAATAGGTCCATCTGGATGGGTCAGATTGGTGATATGGTGGTAGGCTCCATACATGGCGGGACGCATGAGGTTGACTGCTGACGCATCCACACCCAGATAGGTACGATAGGTTTTTTTCTTATGAGTGACTCTTGTAACGAGAGCTCCGTGAGGGGCTAACATAAAGCGACCCAATTCGGTGAAAATCTTAACCTGACCAAGACCTGCTGGCGTAAGGACTTCCTCATAAACCTTACGAACTCCCTCACCAATCACAGCAATGTCATTTGGCTCCTGATCTGGACGGTAATTGACTCCGATTCCGCCGGAAAGATTGATAAAGTCTAGTGAAATGCCCAACTTTTCCTTGATTTCAACAGCCAATTCAAAAAGCTGACGCGCCAACTCTGGGTAGTAGAGATGGGTGACGGTATTGGATGCTAGGAAGGAGTGAATCCCAAAAGTCTTGGCTCCTTTTTCCTTCAAAATCGCAAAGGCTTCAAAAAGCTGGTCCTTGGTCATGCCAAACTTAGCTTCTCCAGGATTGTCCATGATATCTGTTCCTAGCTCAAAAACGCCACCAGGATTGTAACGACAAGAGATGATTTCTGGAATGCCTGCTGCACGCTCCAGATGTTCAATATCTTCAAAGGCATCCAAGTTAATGGTCGCACCCAATTCACGCGCATAGGCATATTCCTTGTCTGGCGTGTTGTTAGAAGAGAACATGATTTCAGAACCGGGGAAATTCAGTTTATGGCTCATCAAGAGCTCCACGTAACTAGAACAGTCCACACCACAGCCTTCCTCTTGGAGGATTTTCAAGATGGCTGGAGTTGGAGTAGCCTTAACTGCAAAATATTCTTTGAATCCCTTATTCCAAGAAAAGGCTTTGTTGACGGCTCTTGCTTTTTCACGAATCCCCTTCTCGTCATACAAGTGGAAGGGAGTCGGGAACTCTGCAACAATTGTTTCTAAATCTTCACGGCTGATAAATGGTGTTTTCATAGGCATCCTTCTATTCTGTTTGCAAAGAAAGGCTGGGACAATCGTTCCAACCTTTAGTTCTATCTCTTATTTGTCTTCGTCAAAGATATTTCCAATCTCAACATCGATGGATTGGTTCTTAACATCAATATTGGTAACCTTCAAGAGTGACTTGTAATCGAACTGCTTTTCACGTTCTTCTTGGGCATTGTCTGCAAAGACTGCAACACCAGCCAGTTCAGAGTCAAACTCACGCAAGAGACTAATCATCCCGTTGACCGTTCCGCCGCCTTTCAAAAAGTCATCCACGATCAAGACACGACTGCCTGCCTTGAGACTGCGTTTTGAAAGGAACATTTTCTCAATGCGGTCACCGCTGGAACCTGAAACATAGTTGACGCTGACCGTTGAACCTTCGGTAATTTTCAAGTCACGGCGCACAATGACAAATGGAACATTGAGTACATTGGCAACTGCATTTGCGAGTGGCACACCTTTTGTTGCTACTGTCATAACAGCATCGATTTTTTGGTCCATAAAGCTCTTGGCAATGATGCGACCAATATTTTTCAAAATGGCAGGCGTACTAAGCAAATCAGACAGGTAGATGTAGCCACCTGGCAAGATACGGTCGCTTTCTGAAAGTTTGTCACGCAAGTCTGCGATCATTTCTTTGGCTTCATGACTTGAGATTGATGGTGTAAAGATAACGCCACCACCTGCTCCAGTAACAGTCTGAATATGACCGATTTCGATTTCCTCAAAGGCACGCTTGATAATCACGATATCCTCTGAGATAGAGGATTTAGCAGATTCGTACTTTTCTGCAAAGGTGTTGAGACTTGTTAGTTTGTATGGATTATTAATCAAATAGTTGGAAATGACAACCATCCGATCACTTCTTCTTAATTTCATTTTTATTTACCATTCCATTTAATTTTGATATTTTATCCATTATACCACATTCACATAAAAAAACGAACATTATTGCGTAAAAAATGCTCGTTTTTCTTAAATCATTAATCTAAATCTGGTTTATAGAAGGAACGATTGTCCATAGCGAAGATTTTATTGGTCATCTCTCCTTTGTCCACCAAAGCTAGAGCTGTTGACATCATCATCATGCTGGCATCTAGATTGTCAATCATATGAATAATCTCTGCCTCCATAATGCGTGGACGGACTGGACTTCCATACTCTAGTAAGCCATGGTGACTGAGGATGACATGGCGCAGTAGCACCACTTCTTCTCTAGTATCATCGATGCCTAGTTCCATGACAGTCTTGGTAATTTCGCTATCGATGAGGGCTATATGGCCGATGAGATTGCCTCGCACTGTGTACTCCGTCTGGTCTGGTCCCGTCAACTCAATAACCTTGGCCAAGTCATGCAACATAATTCCCGCATAGAGGAGGCTCTTGTTGAGCTGAGGATAAATCTCACTAATGGCATCTGCCAAGCGCACCATGGTTGCTGTATGATAGGCTAAACCTGTTTCAAAGGCATGGTGATTGGTCTTGGCAGCCGGATAGGAGTAGAATTCCTTATCATACTTGGTGTAGAGATTTCGGACAATTCGTTGCCAAACAGGATTTTCTATTTTGAAAATCATTTGCGACATGTAGTCACGGATTTCCTTGACATCGACTGGTGACTTGACCTTGAAGTCAGCTGGATCGTTGGGTTCCCCAGGCTGAGGCAAGCGAAGCGTGATTTGATTAACTTGAGGAGTGTTGTTATAAACTTCTCGACGTCCCTGCATGTGGACCACTTTCCCTGCGGTAAAGGCCTCAACGTTATGCGGTTGGGCATCCCAGAGTTTCCCTTCAATCTCGCCACTATCGTCTTGGAAGGTAAAGGCTAGGTAGTTTTTCCCAGCACGCGTCTGTCTCAGGTCAGCTGATTTAATCAGGTAAAAACCTTCAAACAGCTCATCTTTTTTCATGTGACTAATCTTCATATTCTTCCTCATCTTCTTGGAAATGGAGTAGATCAAGCTCAGGCTCACCTTCTGATAATTCAATGTGACGGAGCGTCCGCTCGATAGCTGTGGTACGACGGTTTAATAATTCATCAATATTGCCAGAGGCATGTTGGAGATGCTTTTGTGCCTTGACCAGAATGTCACCAAACTTGCCAAACTCGGTCTTGACACTAGCAAGAGTCTTGCTGATATGATCAGCACTCTTTTGGATATTAAGGGTTTTGAAGCCAACTGATAGGGAATTAAGCAGGGCTGATAGGGTACTTGGACCAGCAACAATAATCTGCTCCTCCCGTCTCAAGTCATCAAAGAAGACCGGATTGCGAACAATCTCTGAATAAAGACCTTCTGTCGGAACAAACAAGACTCCAAAATTGGTCGTCCGAGGTGGTGCTATGTACTTGCTCTTGATATCCTTGGCAAAGCGCTTGACGCTAGCTAGGAGTGACTTGCGACAGCGTTCAATCTCGTCCTTATCGCCTGCTTCATAAGCTTCTTCTAAGCGATAATAATCCGCCAGTGGAAACTTGGAGTCAATCGGTAAATAGACATATTCCTGGTCACCCTGTCCAGGTAACTTGATGGCATACTCTACTCGCTCGCTAGAGTTTTCAACCGTTGCAAATTCTCGTTCGTACTGGGCAGGTGTCATGATGTCTTCGATGATCTGCCCCAGTTGCAATTCGCCTAGAATCCCTCGCGTCTTGGTTCCAGAGAGAACCTTGTTGAGGGCACCAACATCGCGGGCAACTGTCTGCATCTCTCCAAGGCCACGATTGACAGACTCCAGTTGCTTGGAAACTGTCTCGAAGGAAGCCTGCAAGCGCGTCTGCAAGGTCTTTTCCAACTTTTCCTCGACTGTCTGGCGCATTTGTTCCAAGCGTTGCTCATTGGACTCCTGCAAGGCTTGGAGACGTTGGTCGGTCTTGTCCCTAGTTTGAAGGAGATTCTCGTTCATCTCCTGTCTAACTTGAGTCAAGCCTTGGTGCAACTCCATTCGCACCTCCTGCAAACGGTCGCTGACAGCCACTTCCAAGTCTTTTTGGTCTAACTGACTGGCTTGTCTAGCTTGGTCAAAGCGATAATCCAGTTGGTCTGAAAGATTGTCTGCTTGATCCTCCAAGCTCTTGGCTAGGTACTTGTCTTGCTTATCCTGCCTTTGCCAAATCAGAAAGAGTCCAGCTAGGTTGACAATTAATAATAGTAATAATACAGTCTCCATCCTACCTCCTGTCCTTGCTATGTAGCACGACGACATAACCATCTGGGCAAGTTACCGAAACTTCCCTATCTATATATTCGTTAGAAGCGTACACTTTTTTAAAGAAAAAATTCTCCTCTGTCAATTCGTACTTGGCACCAAGAATGGTCAGCTGGCTATCCCGAACTGGCATAAAGGCTAGATAATCGTAGTCTGAACGGGGCTCTAGCTGACTGGTCCCTTCTGGACAATAGGCAATCACATTTTGCCCATCCTCAATCGCTATCTGGCGCATATAGGGTGCCAGCTTGGGATTGCTAGGCAGGAAGACATTGGCCAGCATATGATCAATACGACCACCCAAAGCCCCAAAAATAGTCACCTGAGCCTGAGGATTTTTATCAAAGACGGTCAAGAGAGCCAATTCCAAATCCGTGTCATCTTTTTCCGGCTGGGCTTGGACAAAATGTTGGGCACGTTTTTGAATCAACTGACGTTCGTCTGCAGTCACCGAATCAAAATCCCCAACCGCTAGAGCCAGAGGCAGGTCTTCTTCCAAGACCCAGAGCGAACCACGATCCACACCGACAAAGCAATCAAAATCCGTCCGATAATAACCGCGATCTCCGCCTGCAAAAACGGCAACCCTAGTCCAGTTGTTTTCTGAGAGTTTGCACTCGTTCATTGACATCTCCCTTAAAGACATAGGATCCTGCTACAAAAACGGTCGCACCAGCTTCTTTGGCCTGAGCAATAGTCTGGTCATCAATACCGCCATCGACTTCAATCTCAAAGCTCAAACCTTTTTCCTGACGAAGGGCAACCAACTCACGAACCTTGTCCATGGTTTCAGGTAGAAATGCTTGCCCACCGAAGCCAGGGTTAACTGTCATGACCAAGACTTGGTCAACTAGATGAAGGATGTGCTTGATCGCCTCCACAGGTGTCCCAGGATTGATGACAACCGAAGGTTTGACACCAAGAGAGCGAATTTTTTGGAGGGCGCCATGGATATGGGGCGTTGCTTCAACATGGATACTGATGATATCCGCTCCTGCACGCGCAAAGTCTTCTAAGTGGTGTTCTGGATTTGCTACCATCAAGTGACAGTCAAAGACCATCTTGCTATGAGGACGAAGAGCTTCAACCACTCCCGCACCAAAACTAATTTGTGGCACAAAGTGACCATCCATGATATCGATATGGGCATACTCTGCTCCAGTTGCTTCTAGGCGTTTGATTTCACGTTCAAAGTTGGCATAATCTGCTGCCAGAATTGACGGAGCAATCTTGTATTGAGACATAGGTTTCTCCTTATTTTGGAATTTTTTTGCTGACTTTTTTATAGGTTTCTCGGCGATTTTCAATCTCACTGAGAAATTGCAGGTAGTTGTCAAAACGGAAGGTAGCAATGGTACCTTCTTCGACAGCTGGCTTAACCGCACAGGACGGCTCATGGGTATGGGTACAAGTACGGAACTTACAATCTCGACTGACACCGGCAATCTCTGGAAAAGCTTGATTGAGGTCTTCAGCCGTTGACACTTCATAATCCAGCGATGAAAATCCTGGCGTGTCTGCGATTTTCCCACCATTGAGATTGTAAAAACTAACAGCTCGAGTGGTATGGCGACCACGACCCAGACTATCTGAAATTTCTCCTGTTTCAAGATTGAGGTCCGGTGCGATTTTATTGAGAAGGGTTGATTTCCCAACACCTGTCTGCCCCATGAAAACTGTAACCTTACCTGTCAACAAAGGCATGAGCTCCTCCTTGCTGGTCACAAAATCGTAACCAATAGCACCATAGGTTTGTTGGTAAAAATCTAATTCTCCCCTATCTTCCAGCAAGTCCATTTTAGAAATATAGACGACGGGATGGATGTCCTTGTGTTCCAAAAGAACCAAGAAACGATCCAACAAGTTGCTGTTGAAGTCAGGTTCCTTGACGGACATGATCACCACGGCTTGGTCAATATTGACAATAGGCGGACGGACCAGACTGTTTTTCCGTTCGTGAATTTTGAGGATATAACCTTCGGAATTTTCCTCCGCAGAAAAATCTACCCAGTCCCCAACGTAGGGTGTATGACCTTTTTTGCGGAAATTCCCACGCGCACGTGTCTGATAGACTTGGTCCTCACTCTCCACATAGTAGAATCCTGCCAAGGCTTTAATGATTTGTCCCTTCATCTTAGAGTCCTTGTCCTTTGAGCGCATCTGCTAGGCTAGCAAATTCTGCCAAGCTAAGAGCTTCTCCACGCACAGATGGTGACAAACCTGCTTGGTCCAAAGCCTTGGTCAGCTTATCCTTGACTTCATCAGTTTTCCCAAAGTAGCCTGTTAAGTTGTTCCATAAGGTCTTGCGACGATGGGTGAAACTAGCCTTGGAAACCTTAAAAAAGAAGTTCTCATCTTTCACTGCTACAGCCGGCTCTGGACGACGCACCATTTTTAAAATGGCTGAGTCCACGTTTGGGGCTGGCACAAAGACCGTACGAGGCACGATAAAGGCAACATTTGCTGTCATGTAATATTGAACAGCAATCGACAAACTACCGTAAGCTTTGGTATTGGGCTGTGCTGAGATGCGATCCGCCACTTCTTTTTGCATCATGACGACAAACTCACTAAAAGGAATCCCACTCTCGATTAAATGCATGAGAATAGGCGTCGTAATGTAGTAAGGCAAGTTGGCTACCACCTTAATGGGCAGGTCAGGATTTTTGAAATTCTGAATATGCTGTGCCAAATCGACCTTGAGAATGTCCTCGTTTACTACGGTAACATTGTCAAAATCACGTAGGGTATCCGCTAGAATTGGCACCAAACGGTGGTCAATCTCAAAGGCCATAACTTGAGCTGCACGCTCAGCCAAAAACTCCGTCAAGGCCCCAATACCTGGCCCGATTTCGATAACATTAACCTGGTCATCAATCTCAGCCGTATCCACGATTTTTTGAAGGATATTGGTATCCGTCAGGAAATTCTGCCCGAAGGACTTTTTAAAGGTAAAACCGTGACGCTCCAGCACTGCCTTGGTCACGCTATAATCTGCAATTCTCATTTATTCTCTTTTCTATTTGTTAGCTAAAAACAATATATAGAACCCACATAATTCCTAGTACCAATACAATCCAAAACACAAAATGAATACGATGCTTGTTTGAATCGGATCCAGTCATATCAAGCGCTTTCTTATCTTCTTGGGGGTTCATTTTCTTCAGTTCATCCTGATAGGCAACCGAATCTACAATATTGTCTTCTGGCAATAATTCTGAAGCATAATAATCAGGAAAGCCCATAGCAAGACCGATTAAGTTCTTTTCTGTCACAGAAAAATCTAAATCTTTGGGTCGATTTTCCCGAATAGCTCGTATATTTTTTAACAGTTTATCAGAAACAACAGACACTTGGTCCATAAAAACAACATCTAAAAGATCAAATCCGAGCACATCACCGTCTTTGACATTTGCAAGAATATAACGGACAAAGTCATCATATAGCTGCACGGATTGTGGGGCATTCTCTTCTAAAAAAGATCGGTTTTTGAGGGCACTCTGCTGGAATTTTTCAATAGAAAGCAAGATATCTACATTCTGCTCTTGGTAAAATCTTTCTGCTTGCTCTTCATCTTCTTCCAGTTTTTCTGCTGTTTCCCAGAGAGCAATCGGAGCTTTTAAATCTTCTTCATCCCAAAACAATTGCCAAAAATAGGGTATTGTGTAAATTCCCTCTGTTAGAATACGGGCTTCATCTCCGTTTTTTAAGTAAATATAACTTCTATTTGCCATATCATTTCCTTTCACAATCTTTGAAAAAGGTTAGTGGTTCAAGTAGGATGTAGATAAAACTATAAAGTTTCCAATTTTTCATGCCCAATCGAAAACCTAGATTTCATTTAAAAAGATGTTTCATAAAAACATCAAGGGACGATAACAATACATGACCAGTTCAACCTCGGTCAGGACATCATCTGCAATTCTCATTTATTGTCTTTACTAATGTAGTATGCTTCCGGGGTATAATGATAGAGCAAAACAAATAAGGGTGTCTCAGTAATTCCTTCCAGCATCTCTTTTAATACTCCATCTGGATTGATAATCTCTCCTGTTTTAGTGAAATAAACACCTTGTTCCCCATTTCGATTACGGAGTTCCCAGGCCACATTATTTCCTTGAACAGACGGCAAATAACATTTCTTTTCTAGAAAGTCAAAAAATTCTTTCACCGTCATATCTTTAGGAACATCAAATTCTGTCTCATGGGGCAGTACATCATCCCCCATACACACAGACTCTCTGTCAACTTGTATTTTCATTTCGCTCTGCCCTTATAAGTTTCTATTTGAACGCTATCAAAATAAATCTAAGTACCTCTATTGTAACACATTCCCTTTGTATTTTTGAGCTATCTAGCTATTATCATAACTTTCCATAGCCTCTTCCACTTCTGCCAAAGTTACTCCAAACAACTCCAACCGCTTGAGCAGCTGTTTTCCATTGGAATAGCCGATGCGGAGCTGTTCGCCTAGATACTCTCGGCGTCTACGACTGTCTGCTCCCGCTAGGAAACCTAGGCGAATCAAGTCACCACGACTGATGTTAAACTCGTTCTCGCTTTCAAATTGCTCTGTCACCTGAGTCAGCGCTGTTTTTAGATCTTCATAGCTGGCATGTTCAATTCCCAGAGAACGTCCCTTGGACTTAGATTTGGGAACAGCCTCATCTCGCTTGAGAAAGGCATGCTGCACCGTTGGAATGGCCGTCATAATCATGCGCCGGATCCGCTCCCCATTAAAATCTGGATCTGTAAAGACAATGACTCCATGCAATTCATGCAGGCGCTGAATGCGTTCTATATCATGGTCATTTATTGCGGAACCTCGTGTCTCATAGGTTTCCACGTCAAAGTAACGTTTGAGATTGGCCGTGTCATCACGCCCTTCGACCACGATGACTTGGGAAATTTTTTCTTTCATTACTTGCTATCCAATCCAAAAATTCGCTCTGCATTTGCAGTCATTGCTGCTGCTAATTCCTCGGTCGTCATCCCACGCAAGTCGGCGATAAAGTCCACCACATAACGAGTATAGGCTGTTTTGTTTTCACGGCCACGTTTAGGAACAGGAGCCAGGTAAGGCGCATCCGTCTCTACCAGAATCTTATCTAAAGGAAGCTCTCTAGCAGCTTCTTGAACATCCGTAGCTTTTTTAAAAGTCACCACTCCTGAGAAAGAAATGGTCATACCAAGCTCGATAAACTTCTCAGCCCACTCGAGAGAGCCTGAAAATGAATGCATGATGCCACCACTAGGACCAACGCCCTCACCCTTGATAATCTCATAAGTATCTTCCAGCGCATCACGGGTATGGACCACAAAAGGCAAATTCAAATCCTTAGACAGCTGAATCTGACGACGAAAAACCTGCTCCTGCACTTCCTTAGGTGCTGTCATCCAATGGTAGTCCAGACCAATCTCACCTAAAGCAACAACCTTGTGATGTTTTAGTTTTTCAAGCAAGTAAGCTTCGACCTCATCTGTGTAAGTCCCTGCCTCCGTCGGATGCCAGCCAATAGTTGCGTAGAGCTGCTCATACTCATCTGCTAACTCTAGGGCTCGCTCAATGGTCGGTTTATCAAAACCAACAATATTCATCTGTGTCACACCCATCTCAGCAGCCAAGGCAAGCTCTTCCTCCTCGCGTCCTGCAAATTCTTCTACATTTAAATGTGTGTGCGTATCAAAAATCATCTCTTCTAACCTCATTCTTCCATCTATTATACCAAAAATAGCATCCCTCGGCTTGGAAAAATATCCAAAAACCAGTCATTCTCCCTTGACTGCCCTTTTTCAAAGCAGTATAATAACACTTATTGAAATTTTCATCAAAGGAAAAGAAAATGTTTAGAAAATTAAAATATACCTTTATCGGTCGACCACTCAAGTCTCTCACAGACGGCGAAGGGGGATTACTTGGAAAAATGCAGGCACTTGCAATGTTATCCAGTGATGCCCTGTCTTCTATTGCCTATGGACCTGAACAAGTCATTCTCGTTTTAGTCAGTCTCTCTCCTCTCGCTATTTGGTGGAGCCTCCCTATCGGTATTTTTGTCCTCTTACTCCTCGCTAGTTTGACCATTTCCTATCGTCAAATCATTCATGCCTATCCTCAAGGTGGTGGGGCTTATATGGTCACTCGGGAAAACCTCTCCCCTGAACTAGGCTTGATTGCAGGGGGTAGCCTCCTTGTTGACTATATGCTGACAGTAGCCGTATCCGTTGCTTCTGGAGCTGATGCAATTACAGCAGCCATCCCTGCCCTCCATCCCTACAATCTTCATATCTCTATTTTCCTAGTCTGCCTGCTCATGCTCTTGAATTTAAGAGGATTAAAAGAATCTGCCAGCTCTCTGATGATTCCCGTCTACCTCTTTATCTTCAGTACCGTCTTTCTCTTGCTTTATGGGTTCTTTCAACTATTTACAGGTTCCTTAAACTATCAGGCGACTTCATCCATTGGACAAACTGTTCCGAGCCTTTCCATCGTTCTCCTATTGAGAGCCTTTACCAGTGGCTCTGCCTCTCTGACAGGGGTTGAGGCTATTTCAAATGCGGTACCATTTTTCAAAACTCCGAAAGAAAAGAATGCTGCTCAGACTTTGACCATCATGTCGCTGATTTTAGGCTTTCTTTTTGCAGGCATTACCTTCCTAAACTACTGGATGGGTATCACGCCTCAACACGGAGAAACCATCCTCTCGCAAATGGCCAAGGGTATTCTTGGTGATTCATTCTTTGGTCATGCTAGCTACTATCTCTTCCAGTTCTCGACAGCCTTAATTCTAGCTGTAGCTGCAAATACTGGCTTTTCAGCCTTCCCTATGCTGTCCTACAATATGGCCAAAAACAAATACATGCCCCATCTCTTTATGGAAAAAGGGGATCGCCTTGGCTACTCCAACGGTATCTTAACTCTGGCTTTTGGAGCTATGATCCTTCTTCTTATTTTTAATGGGAATACTGAACGCTTGATTCCTCTTTATACTATCGGGGTCTTCGTTCCCTTTGCCCTTTCTCAGACTGGGATGATTCGCCATTGGAAAAAGGAAAAAGGAGCAAACTTCTTAAAATCTGCCTTCGCTAATATCCTTGGGGCCATCATTTGTTATGCTATTGTCCTCATTTTACTCCTCTTCAGACTGGGAGATATCTGGCCATTCTTCCCAATTATCCTAGTTCTAACCTTCCTCTTTTTGTCCATTCACAACCATTACCAAAAAGTGGCAAAACAACTGCGACTCTACGAAGGAATTGAAAAGCGCACTTATGACGGTAACCTTGTCCTTGTCCTAGTAGGAAATGTTACTCGAGTAAGTGTCGGAGCCATTAACTACGCTCAAAGTATCGGTGACGAAGTGTTAGCCATGCACATTTCTACTAAAGAAACGGCAGAAAAAGACCAAGAAATCCTCCAGGAATTTACCGATTACTTCCCAAGTATCACTATGAAGAATATCAACACCAGCTACCGCGACATCATCACCCCTAGCGTTAAGTATGTCAAACGAATCGCCCAAGAAGCTAAGCAAAAAAACTACACCGTTACAGTCCTTGTACCACAGTTCATCCCTAACAAGCCTTGGCAAAATATCCTGCACAATCAAATGAGCCTCAAACTAAAATACGCTCTCAGATGGCACGAAGACGTCGTTGTCGCTAGCTACTCTTATCACTTAAAAGAATAAACAAAAACTCAAAATCAGTTACTTATATCTGGTTTTGAGTTTTTTGTATGTGACCTTTTAAATGAGCATTCCATGAATTCCATTTGAAATTGACGATTTCGTGGACAATGCACCCTTTAAGATAAAAAGAAAAGCCAGTAGACTCGAGTTCCTACTGACTTCTTTGCTGAATTTGTTTGGATTATGCAGCCAAAACTTTGCGTCCTTTACGACGACGAGCTGCCAATACGCGACGACCGTTTTTAGTTGACATACGGTTACGGAATCCGTGTTTGCGCGCACGACGAATTTTACTTGGTTGATAAGTACGTTTCACGATGAATACCTCCTCATAGATTTTGTATTCGTTTAGCCGGCTATAAAGTGATCAGTTACTAAACATACTTTACTATTCTATCTGATTCTGATACTTTTGTCAATAGCTCTAGGCAAATGTTTCCAGCTTTTTCTCATGTAAGCCCTATCTACGATACTGTTCCAAGAAACGAGTCATCTTTTCTTGGATTTGTGCTAATTCATCTACACGAGGAAGATAAACAATACGGAAATGGTCTGGTTCTTGCCAGTTAAAACCGCGACCATGAACCAAGAGAACCTTTTCCTGCTTCAAGAAATCAAGAACGAACTGTTCATCATCATCGATGCGATACATATTGCGGTCAATTTTAGGGAAGATATAAAGACCCGCCTTCGGCTTGACCGCAGACAAACCTGGGATATCTTGGATGGCATTGTAAATGAAGTTTCTTTGCTCGTAAATTCGTCCACCAGGGAGGAGCAATTCATCCACTGACTGGTGCCCACCTAGTGATGTTTGTACGACTTGCTGGGCCAAAACGTTAGAGCAAAGACGCATATTGGACAGCATATTGAGCCCTTCGATATAACCCTTGACATGTGTCTTAGGTCCTGATAAGACCATCCATCCTATACGGAAACCAGCGATACGGTGAGATTTTGAAAGACCATTCATGCTGACACAGAAGACATCTGGAGCCAGACTAGCTACTGAGACATGCTCATGACCATCCATGACCATACGGTCGTAGATTTCATCCGCAAAGATGATCAAGTCGTTTTGACGTGCAATCTCGATAATCTCTAACAAGAGTTCCTTGGGATAAAGGGCTCCTGTCGGATTATTTGGATTGATGAGAATAATAGCCTTGGTGTTTGAAGTGATTTTTGACTTGATATCGTCAATATCAGGGTACCATTCTGCAGCCTCATCACAGATATAGTGAACGGCATTTCCCCCAGCTAGGCTGACAGCCGCTGTCCATAGAGGATAGTCCGGCATAGGAACCAAGACCTCATCTCCATTGTCCAAAAGCCCCTGCATGGACATGACAATCAGTTCACTGACACCATTTCCAAGGTAAATATCATCAATATCCACATTTGGGAATTTCTTTAGCTGGCAATACTGCATGATGGCCTTACGGGCTGAGAAAATCCCTTTAGAATCAGAGTAGCCTTCGCTATCACGCGCATTCATAATCAAATCATGAATGACCTCATCTGGCGCTGTAAAGCCAAATTCTGCTGGATTCCCTGTGTTCAGGCGTAAAATCTTTTCTCCATTTGCTCGCATACGCATGGCTTCTTCCAAAACAGGACCACGAATATCATAAGCAACATGCTCTAGCTTGCTAGATTTGTTAAATTCTTTCATCTTTTTTCCTCAATTCGTCAGGATAGTAACATTATACCACTAGAAAGTCGCTGCGACAAGCTTCCATAAACAAGGAAGCAAAAGAAAAAACATTGACAAAGAGAATCCTCACCAATTCTCTTTTCTTTTATTATATATACGCACTAAGTCTATGACCAACAATATGGTTTAAAATATGATTTTTACTTTACTTCTTTAGTGAAAAGGGTTACAATAAAAGTAAGAAAATTTCAGGAGGTTTCATTATGGCACAACGTTACCAAAATGTTATGGTCGCAATTGATGGTTCTAAAGAAGCGGACTTGGCTTTCGTCAAAGGTGTTTACACTGCTCTACGCAATGAATCCAAGCTCACCATTGTCCATGTTATTGACACACGCGCTCTTCAAAGCGTATCTACCTTTGATGCTGAAGTTTACGAAGAACTCCAAGCCGACGCTGAAAGTATGATGAAAGAGTATGAAAAGCGTGCAAAAGATGCTGGTTTAACGGATATCCACATCGTCATCGAAATGGGAAATCCCAAAACTCTCCTCGCTCGGACGATTCCGGACGCAGAAAATGTTGACTTGATTTTAGTTGGTGCTACAGGTCTCAATGCCTTTGAACGCCTCTTAGTCGGTTCTTCATCTGAATATATTCTCCGCCATGCAAAAGTTGATTTGCTGGTCGTGAGAGAAAGTGAAAAAACATTATAATTATTAAAAAAGGAGCCTAGAGCTCCTTTTTGTTACTTATTATTTCTATTTCTTTCTTTATGTCGCTCATAAGCCTTAAGCTGACGTTGTAGCTCCTGTTTAATGGCAGGTTCTGGAGCATATTTTTCTTCCCAGTCGTCCGGTTTTAAAATCTTGTGCGTAACTGGGTCAAAATGAGCTTTTCCATCAGGGAAAACCTTCCCCATATTTGCTTCATGGACAATATCAAAAATGCGTTCTGGATCCACTCCCATCAAAACAAAACTGCCGTACGTGAAATACAGTGTGTCGATCAAAGCATCCACTTGACCGACCAGATTTTGCTTAGCAGATGTCTTTTTCGCCACTTTCTCTGCCGCCTTATCAAGTGCCTCATGCATGCTTGCAAGGGAGTTTTGGAATTCTTCCTCCGAAGAACTTGCCGCGCGGACAAACTCTACTAATTCTTCAATTTTAAAATCTGCGCGGTGGGTTGCACCTTCAGCATCCCATGCCTGTGGCTCTTCTTGAGTTCGTTCATCCATCATGTGGTGGAAGGTCTTGACTTTATTAAAGTGGTAGTCCCGACTGACAAACACTTTTTCTGAAGCTAAAACGCCAAAGTGCTCAAGCGCCTTGTGTATGCCATCTTGTTGATTGCTTGCTGTGATATGCTTGGCAACTTCTTTGGCACTGCTACTGCCATTTCCCATAGCGACTGACATACCGACACCTGCCAACATTTCCAGGTCGTTATCTGAATCACCAAAGGCCATGACCTGGTTGAGATCAAAGCCATATTCTTTCCCAACTCGGCGAATGCCTTCTAGTTTGGAATTTCCTTGGTTAATGATATCTGCTGCAAAAGGATTGCTTCGAGTTAATTTCAAATCTTCAAAATCACTTGCTGCCTTCTCAGATTCCTCTGGCGTCATCAGCATCAAAACTTGATAAATGGGTTGATTAATCAAGTTAAGTAGGTCGTCTTCCTTTTGAGGAACTGCCTTGCTGACCATTCGATTAAAGGAACGGCTAACGGTTCTTGTCAGAACAGTAGGAATAAAACGACTAACCAGTTGAGAAAAGGAGCCGAGACCAAATGACATAATCTTCGAACCAACAACGGCGTGCTCGGTTCCAAGAGCGATTTCTTTACGCTCCTTTTTAGCATAAGCAATCAGTTGACGCAGGCTTGATTTAGCAATTGGACTTGCAAAGAGTACCTTTTCTTTATTAAAAATGTATTGGCCATTGTAGGTCACCGCAAAGTCTAGGTCCAAGTCTTCCATCAATTCCTTGACAAAAAACGGTCCTCGTCCTGTCGCTACTCCAACAAGTACCCCTTGCTCTTTGACAATCTTAATCGCGTCCTTAGTGGATTTCAAAACACTCTTGCGATCGTTGACTAGTGTTCCATCGATATCAAAAAAAACAGCTTTGACTTCCATCCTATCCCATTCTCCCCTTTTGTGTTACAATGATTATACCACATTTCAGAAAGAGTGAGTAAATCATGCCTAAGAAAATCCTTGTTTTGCATACAGGTGGGACCATTTCCATGCAAGCAGACGCCACTGGTGCCGTTGTGACTAGTCAGGACAATCCCATGAACCATGTTTCCAATCCGCTTGAAGGTATTGAGGTTCATGCCCTAGACTTTTTTAATCTGCCAAGCCCTCATATCAAACCCAAGCATATGCTTGCACTCTATCATAAGATCAAAGAGGAAGCTGATAACTACGATGGAGTTGTCATCACACATGGTACAGATACCTTAGAAGAAACAGCCTACTTCCTTGATACCATGAAAATTCCGCCCATCCCCATCGTTCTAACAGGGGCCATGCGTAGTTCAAACGAACTTGGTAGCGACGGTGTATATAACTATCTGAGCGCTTTGCGAGTTGCCAGCGATGACAAAGCAGCCGACAAGGGGGTGCTGGTCGTCATGAATGACGAGATCCATGCAGCCAAGTATGTAACCAAAACTCATACGACCAATGTCAGCACCTTTCAAACCCCAACACATGGACCACTTGGTCTCATCATGAAGCAAGAAATCCTCTACTTCAAAACGGCTGAACCTCGTGTCCGGTTTGATCTTGAGCATATTCAAGGTCTGGTTCCCATCATCTCAGCCTATGCAGGTATGACAGACGAGCTAATTGATATGTTAGACTTGGAACAGCTGGATGGCTTAGTCATTCAGGCCTTTGGAGCAGGCAATGTTCCCAAAGAAACAGCTCAAAAGTTGGAAAATCTCCTGCAAAAAGGAATCCCAGTCGCCTTGGTCTCACGATGTTTTAATGGCATTGCTGAACCTGTCTACGCCTACCAAGGTGGGGGGGTACAGTTGCAACAAGCTGGTGTTTTCTTTGTCAAAGAACTCAACGCTCAAAAAGCTCGCCTCAAATTATTAATTGCCCTTAATGCTGGATTAAAAGGACAGGCTTTGAAAGACTATATGGAAGGATAATCCTCTTCTCTAGAACGCAAAATCAGGAAATCTTCACGATTCCCTGATTTTTTCTATTTACGTTTTCGTGTTGAACGACGTTCTGTCAAACCATGAGGTAAGAGAACTTCACGTTCTTCCAACTCTTCCTTATGCATAATCTTAGTCAACATACGCATGCTGATAGCACCTAGGTCATAAAGAGGTTGGGCAATAGTAGTCAAGTTTGGACGAGTGAATCGTGCAATCTGAGAGTCATCTGTCGTAATGATTTCAAACTCTTCTGGCACAGACACACCGTGGTCAGCCAAACCATTCAACACACCCGCCGCCAATTCATCACCTGTTACAACTGCGGCTGTAGCTTGTGATGAAATCAAGCGTTCTGCCAAGGCATAGCCATCGTCATAGCTGTATTTTGATTCAAAGACCAAGCCCTCGCTATAAGAATGCCCAGCTTTTTTCAAGGCTTCCTTATAACCAATCAAACGAACCTTGCCATTGATATCATCGACGAGTGGTCCACTCACAAAAGCAATTTTCTCGTTTTCTTTGAGAAGGTAGCTCACAGCATCAATCGTTGCTTGTTTGTAGTCGATATTCACACTTGGAAGTTGGTGTTCAACATCCACAGTACCAGCAAGAACAACCGGTGTCCGTGAACGAGAGAACTCTGAACGAATCTTTTCAGTCAAGTGATAGCCCATAAAGATAATCCCATCGACTTGTTTTGAAAAGAGAGTGTTAACCACTGAAACTTCCTTTTCATCATCCTCATCACTATTTGCAAGGACAATGTTATACTTGTACATTTCAGCAATGTCGTCAATTCCCTTAGCAAGTGTTGAGAAATAACCATTGGTAATGTTAGGAATCACAACTCCGACTGTCGTTGTTTTCTTGCTAGCCAAACCACGTGCTACCGCATTTGGACGATAGTCCAAGCGATCAATCACTTCTAGGACTTTTTTTCGAGTGTTCTCTTTAACATTCTTGTTGCCATTAACGACACGGCTAACTGTTGCCATTGAAACTCCTGCTTCACGGGCGACATCATAAATCGTTACTGTATCATCTGTGTTCATTCCGTTTCCTTTCTATAATGAAAATTTCGCTTTCACGCATCTACTTACTCCATTTTATCACTTATTGTAAACACTTTCAAGTATTTTTTAGAGAAACTTTGAAAAAATTTCACAGTTTATTCCTATTTTGAAAAAGCGAGTAGGATTTCTTGATTTTTGAGATATTTTGCTGTATGATAAGGAAAAATAAAAGGGGGAGGGGAATTCTTATGGCTTTTACAAATACACAGAGACGTTCCGCCAGTTTTGGCGTCGTGACCAGCTTGCCTGATGATGTCATTGACTCTTTATGGTATATTATCGATCATTTTCTGAAAAATGTCTTTGAATTAGAAGAAGAACTTGAGTTTCAACTGCTCAACAATAAGGGGACCATCACCTTCCATTTTTCTAGCCAGCACCTTCCGACTAGCATCGATTTTGATTTCAATCATCCTTTCGATCCGCTTTACCCTCCTAGGGTCCTTGTTTTAGACTTGGACGGCAGAGAAACCATCCTCCTTCCAGAAGAAAATGACCTATTTTAAAAACTCTAGCTTCTCAGCGCAAACTGCTGAGGAACTAGAGTTTTCTTTTTCTAATAAATAGAGCGACTAACAACTAGACCGTTTGGTTTTGTATACTCTAAGTCAAGGTAATCCTGATAAGTCCCTGGCACAATGAAACCTTGGGGACTCAATATATCAGTCCCAGCTTTTCCCACGATAGAGTCTGCCAGCAAGACACAGTTGGTACTGAGAACAAAGTAGGTCTTAAACTCGGATGAGCTGAATTTATAGAGGGTCGCATCTGCTTCCTCTTTCAGTTGGTAGGAGTAGGTATGCTTTACCTCGCCCTCTCTTCTTTTCATCAATTGAGAGCTCGGCTCCCAAGGAATTAACAAATCTTCTATTTCTTCTAAACGAGCTTGGATAGCAGCTTTCTGTTGGTCCGTCAAACTCAGACCGTAAGCAAACAAGGTCTTCTGACTTTCCCTCTTACAGAGTTCAATGTATTTTTCCCGATTGGCCTTAAACAGAACACCGTCTCCAACCATGCCGAATAAACGTTCCGAGTGAGGATCATAGGAACCATAGGAAATAACCTGTCCTTGATAACAAATATCCACATGTCCCATAGCAAGGAAGAAAGAGGTTTCTGAGGTATGGACAAAAATTTCCAGGTCAACCGTCTGGTCGTTTTTTCTTTCTGAATGAACTTCCCCTTCTTGACTTTCATGATTTGCCAGCCACTCATTTAATTTTCGTAAGGTGCTGATAGGAATCAGAGCCGTCACAAAGATCGGCAGAGTCATTCGCATACGTCGTTTCAGCCTGGGATTGTTTTCTATCCTTTCAAAAAAGAAACCGTCCCGGAGGCTACTAGCTCCTAGCATGAGCAAGTAAAATCCAAGCAAGAGCAATTCAAAATTCGCTGCATCGTGAAAAGGAGAGATGCTATAAAGCCCGAATCCTATCATCCATACAGCATCGAAGAGATGATGGAGCCGAGGATGAATGGCATTTTTTCGATAGAGAGACCAAGTCACAAGACTAATGATGCCCGTAAACAGCTGGTAGCTCGCAATGATAAAAACCAGGAGATAGAGGGCAAGGTCTTGCAAGATGATAGAGTCAAACACCAGAGCCGCTACCACCAGCTTGCCCAAGGTTACAAAGATATTTTCCCGACGTTTTTTATCTTGAAACCAGCGAGTCAACAAGTGCCAAACTGCTGATAAGGAAAAGTAGCCCATCAGCAACTGGTACCCCATTCGCGGAATAACTTGTCCAAAACGAATCAAGAGAAGCCCTAAAACAATAGCAAGTAGTCCCTCCCCGATACTCTTCCACTTGCTATAGGTCTCGGAAAGCTTAGGCATTTCCTTGCTCCAACTGGTCAACCAAGTAACGAATTGGTTGTTTTAAGATTGGATGGATAAAATGGGGAGCTATTTCCGCTAACGGCTCAAGGACAAAGAGGCGTTCTGCTATATAAGGATGAGGTAAGATGAGGTCGTCTGTATAGATGACTTGGTCCTCCACAAAGAGCAAGTCTAAATCAATCAAACGAGGCCCCCAATGCACCTCTCGAACCCGTCCCATTTCTGACTCAATGGCTAATAATGTTTCTAACAAGACTGGTGCTGGTAGCCAGGTTTCTACTTCAATCACCTGATTGGCAAAGCTATCCTGTTCCACACCTCCCCAAGGCTCTGTCGCCAAGACACTGGACTCTTTGAGAATATGGATACCTTGAGCTCGTAGTTTGTCAATAGCTTGTTCCAAGTTTGCTTGCTTGTCCCCCATATTGCTTCCTAGAGCGATAAAGGCCCGCTGCTTACGACGGTGAATGGTCACCGAGCAGGTATCCAATGGCAAATGTACTGGTGCCCAAGGTTTTTTGAGTTCAAGTTCAATCTCTTGAACCAGAGGATAGGTCTCAAAGGTACGCTCTACTAGTTTGTAGGCTACCGTTTCAATCAAGTCCTCAATGGTTTCCTGAAACCAAATCGTCCACTGCTGACACAGTTCTCCGTAATGGACAGAAGCTGTCAAATCCAATTCTGTCGCCGCCTTGGTCATATCATAAGATAAGCTTGCGGAAATAACAAACTTCTGCCCCAATTCCTTCTCACTAGGGAAAAGACCATGATAGGCAAAAATTTCCAAATCTTTAATCTGCAGTTGATCCATAACTAGTCCTTTCTAGAAAAATCCGCATGAAGCGGATTCTTTTTTATAGTCCCATTAGACGATAAGCCTGATCTCTTAGGTCTTTATCTGTTTCAAATACACCTCGCGCTACTGTCGTCAAGGTTGCCGTGCCTGGCTTTCTGACACCACGCATGCTCATACACATATGTTCCGCCTCAATGACAACAAAGGCTCCCTTAGCACCCAGATAGTCCATCAAGGCATCGGCCACTTCGATATTCAACCGTTCTTGAATCTGTGGTTTTTTAGAATAAACTTCAACCGTACGGGCAAGTTTGGATAAGCCTGCTACACGTCCATCTGGAATGTAGGCAATGTGCGCTCTCCCATAAAAGGGCAAGAAGTGGTGTTCACACATGGTGTGGAAAAAAATATCCTTTTCCACTACCATATTGTCATCAATAATCTCAAAAGATTTTGACAGGTGTTCCTCAGCAGTTTGGCCAAGACCTGAAAAAATCTCTTGATACATACGAGCTACACGAGCAGGTGTTTCCTGCAAGCCCTCGCGGTTAGCATCCTCACCGACAGCCTCAATAATCATTTTTACAGCCGTTTCAATCTTTTGTGTATCCATTCTCGTTCTTCCTCTCCATCAGATAGGCTCTCACTTGGCTCAAGAAATACAAGGAACCTGTGACAATCCTAACTGTTTGTTTCTCTTCTTTTTTATCTGTCAATTTCTGCTCTAGAAAATCCTGCCAACTTTGGTAATTGAGATTTCTAGACTTGGCTGTCTCTTTCAGCACGCTTTCATCAGTCGCCCGACTATCGTCAAAATGTGTCAAGGTAAGCTCGGTATCTGGCATTTTCCCTAGCAAATCCAGCATATCGTCCAGGGCCTTGGTTTTGATGCAGGTAAAAAGGATTTCCTTATGATAATCCGCAAAGCGTCCTTGCAAGGTTGCTAATAAAGCCTTGATAGCATGAGGATTGTGGGCCCCATCCAAAAACAGTAAGGGGTTACTAGACACGACCTCCAAACGCCCTGGCCATCTGGTTTCTTTCAAAGCTTGAGCAACCAAGTCATTACTTGCTAACTCCCGCCCAGTCTCCTGGCAATAAGTGTCTAGGAGGGCAAGCGCCATCCCCGCATTCTCTATCTGGTGTAAACCAAGCAGACCTGTTTGAAAGCGACCTTGTCTGACAGAACTACTATAATCAAAGATTTCACCCGCTACCACGCTTTCTTGATGACGAACCTGATAATCTTTCCCATAGGCAAGTCTAGGCGCATTTTTAGCTTCTGCAATATAGTCAATCACAGCCAGGGCTTCAGGAACAATATGACCTGTCACTAATGGAATACCTTGTTTGATAATACCAGCCTTCTGCTCTGCTATGGCTTCCAAGGTGTCACCAAGTAGGGCTACATGATCCAGTCCAATGGTCGTAATTCCTGTTAAAATTGGCTGGCAGACATTAGTACTATCCAAAAGACCACCCATGCCGACTTCCATGATAGCCACATCTACTTGTTCTGAGGCAAAGTAATCATAGGCTATAGCTGTAATTATCTCAAACTCGGTTGTTCCCTGCAAATTGTCAGCAGATTCTCTCTCAAGCAAAGACTGATAGTCTGCCATGAGAGCTTCTAGTCTAGCCTCGGGGATAGATTCCCCATTGATGCTAATCTGGTCTGTATAATGAATGAGATAGGGCGAGCTGAACACCCCAACTCTCAGACCTAGCTTTTCCAGCATCTCTTTCAAAAAAGCAATGGTCGAACCTTTACCATTTGTTCCGCCGATATGGATAACCTTGAGTTTGAGATGGGGATTGCCTCGTAAACCTAGGAGTTCTACCATTCGCTCCAAACCAAAATGCGGTTGGTCCGTCCGGTAGTGGGCAATCCACTGATTGTTTTGAATTTCGTTCATCTTACTTATATTGTTTTAAATCTAGATTTTCTGCATCATCTGCCAAACGAATGGCTGACGCAATTTCAACCGCCATCTTGTGACTGGCTACATCGTGCACGCGCACTACTTCGACACCCTGTCTTGCAGCGATACTGGTTACATGAGCTGAAGCTGTGTCCCGATTGCGGAAACCAACTTCCGTTTCAGGATTAACTTCAAAACCATTTTCTTCTAGGATATTGATGACAAATCGCTTGCGCGAAACTCCAAGAAAAATTGGATAGCCTTGCTGGTGTAGTTTATCCAGATCACGTAGAAGAAGGAGATTTTCTTTCTTGGTCAGACCAAAGCCAATTCCTGGATCCAACATGATATTTTCTGGTGCAATACCAGCTTGATTCGCTCTCACTAGTGCTCGTTCAAAGAAAGCCTCCATCAAGTCTTCAATTGGCATTTTTTCAAAGTCAGCTAACTCTTCCTCTGTAAAAGCTTGCCCAAAACCAAAATGAGGAAATATGAGTGAACTAGGGTGCTGAGGTCGAGCCATGACTGGATTAAACATGATAACCACCTTCGCTCCAGCTTTAGCAACCACATCCGCCATTCTCTCATCTCCCATGAGACCCGTGATATCATTGACCAAATTGGCACCAGCTTTCAAGGCAGCATCTGCTACCTGACTTTTCCATGTATCGATAGAAATGAGGACATCACTTTCCTCACGGATAGCTTTAATCACTGGAACAACACGCTGGATTTCCTCTTCTATCTCAACATAGCTACTGCCCGGCCGAGTCGATTCTCCACCAATATCTAGCATGCTCGCTCCTTCAGCTATCAATTTACGAGCTTGCTGGAGCGCTTGGTCAACAGCAAAAAACTGACCACCATCTGAAAAAGAATCTGGTGTTACATTGATAATTCCACAAATAGCTGTTTTTTCGTGGTTGACTTTATTGGACATAACGGTTACTCCCTTAAGGTTCTCTACCATATTATCCCTCTATTTTACCATAAAAAGAAAAAAGATGGACACGTTAGTATTCATCTTTTCCAAGTAGGCCAATGGTTTAGAATGATAGACCTAGATTTCTACTAATCAATACCAATAAGGCCAACAAACAAAATGCAATACCATTGAGAATCATATGAAGCAAAATGGACATCTCCAAACGCTCAGTCTTATAGGCTGTCCAAGTCAAAACCGTTGACATCCCTCCATAAATAATCACAGAAGGTAGATTGGTTGGCATATGGAGCAAGGCAAAGACGATTGCACCAACAACAAAACCTAGTTTTTCTTTTCCACGGAAGATCTTTTGGGGAATAATCCCACGACACAAAATTTCCTCACAAATCGGAGCAACCAATACAATCAAGAAGAAGGTAGAAATCAAGGAACTATTCTGAACCAAACCATTCAGCGTTGATTGATTACTCGTCGTTGTTTCATTCATCATGCGAAGCAAAGCTGAGCCCAACAAATTAGTAGCAAAGATTACTAGATAGCTCAATACCAAGCGAGCTAGGTCCTTAGCCTTAAAAAAGGATAGATCAAAGGTAGCAAGCTTTGTTTTCCGCGCACCGATAATGAATACTATCAGAACGGCAATGGACAAGATACCAACTAAGAGTCCTGACTGCAAAAGCGGAAATTGTCTAGAAGTCAACCAAGCGGATAACCCTAAAGGAAATTGTGATAGGACAAAAGCTGCTAAAAGGATGAGGATCCACATCCCTCTGTCCCAAACCTCTCGCCAGATCGTCTTTTCTTTCATGATATACCTCCTTATAGTAAAAGGGGGATAACCCCTCTTCTACTATTATATCATTTAAAGCGCCATACTGATATAGTTAAGGATAAACAAGTCATCCAAAATCCAAATCATCGCGTGCACGTCCTTTGCTTGACCTTTGACAACTTTTGTTAACGTATAAGTCAAGAAACCAACTGCAATCCCTTGTGTGATAGAGTAGCTAAATCCCATGAAGATAGATGTAAAGAAGGCAGGGACAGCTTCAGCCATATCATCCCAATGGATGTTTTTCAAACTACCAAGCATCATAATCCCAACGATAATCAAAATTGGAGCCGTCGCAGCTGATGGAACAATTGCCAAAAGTGGACTAAAGAAACTTGAAATTGCAAAACAAATCGCAACTACCAAGGCAGTCAATCCAGTACGTCCACCTGCACCAATACCCGCTGCAGACTCAACATAAGTCGTTACGTTTGAAGTACCTGCGATAGCACCAATTGAAGTACCAATCAAGTCAGAGTAAAGAGCCTTATCCAACTTATCTGATTGGTGATTTTCACCATTTGTCGCTACGATACCGACTTTTTCACCTGTACCAATCAAGGTACCAATTGTGTCAAAAATATCTGTCAACGAGAAGGCCAGAATAGCCATAAGCGTTTCCGGTAGACGAGCAGTGTCTGAGATTAAAGCCCCCAATCCTTGTGAGCCAAGTGCTGCACCAAAGATTGTCTTCAAATCTTCAAAGGCTGCACCCACATGGTTATTAGAAAAATCAATACTTGATACATCAACCAAACCAACAGCGATAGCAAGAACTGTCGTTGTTAGGATAGAAAGAATAATTCCTCCCTTGATACCCTTAATAACAAAGAAAATCGTAATCGCCAAACCTGCAATAGCCACTAAAACAGCCGGATTATTAAAGCTAACCAGACCTGGAACTGCTGAAGAGTTTGCTGTAATGGCTGCTTGGGCCTTATCAGCACCCTCACCAGCAACTGTATAACTTCCTGGATCAATAGAGAATTTCAAAAGACCAGCATTCTTAATCCCTACATAGGCAAGGAAGACACCGATACCTGCTGAAATAGCCGAACGAAGCGCATTGGGAATGGATTCAATAATCATTTTACGAACATTTGTTAAGGTAATGATTAGTGAAATAATCCCACAGATAAAGACCATAGCCAAGGCCTCTTGCCATGAATAACCAAGTCCAAATACGACTGTAAAGGTAAAGAAGGCATTGAGTCCCATACCTGGTGCTTGAGCGTATGGCAGGTTCGCATAGAAGGCCATCATCAGGGTACCAGCCACTGCACCAATAATCGTTGCTAGGAAAACACCTTGAGCAGGCATCCCTGTCTGCGCAAGCATTTGTGGGTTTACAAAGAGAATGTAACTCATTGCAAAGAAAGTTGTTAAACCAGCGAGAACCTCCGTACGAACGTCCGTCCCGTTCTCTTTTAGTTTAAATAGTTTATCCATTATGAATCTCCTTTTGTTTTTTACGAACAATATTAGTATTATACCACTTATCATTCACCTTTTCAATATGTTTGTTTGATTTATTTAATAAATCAAAGCAACTGTAGTTTTTGTTCTTATCTGCTTTTCTTCCTTCTTTTTGATATTTTGATATAATAGTAGACATCTTATCTGGAAACGACTAGGAAGGTTTATATGACTAAAAAAATTATCGCAGTCGATTTGGACGGAACCCTGCTGAATAGTGAAAGCAAGCTCTCCGATTTCACCAAAGAGACAATCAAAAAAATTTCAGAAAAAGGACACCATGTTATCATCACGACAGGTCGTCCGTATCGCATGGCAAAAGACTTCTACCGCGAACTAGAGCTACATACTCCTATGATTAACTTTAATGGTTCCCTTACCCATCTACCAGGACAGGCTTGGGAGCACGAAAGATGCTTAACCTTGGACAAAAAATATCTCCTAGATATGGTCAAGCGCACGGAGGATATCCAGGCCGACTTTATTGCAGGAGAATACCGTAAGAAATTTTACATTACAGCTCCGAATGAAGAAATTGCGGACCCTAAACTATTTGGCGTAGAGAACTTCCAACCGGAAAATCAATTCAAACCCGAACGAGTAACCAAGAATCCTAACTGCATTCTCTTGCAAACAAGGGTTGAGGACAAATACGCTCTAGCGGACGAGATGAATCGTTTTTATCAGCACCAACTAGCTATCAACACCTGGGGTGGCCCCCTTAACATCCTCGAGTGTACTCCCAAGGGGGTAAACAAAGCCTTTGCTCTAGAGTACTTGCTCAATGTTATGAATCGTGATAAAAAAGACTTAATCGCCTTTGGTGATGAGCATAATGATACGGAAATGTTGGCATTTGCAGGCAAGGGATATGCTATGAAAAATGCCAATCCTTCTCTCCTTCCATATGCAGACGAACAACTTCCTCTGACCAACGAAGAAGACGGAGTTGCCCACGCTTTACAAAATTTATTCCTATAAAAAGGAGGATTGCTATCCTGCAATCTTTCCTTTTATTTTCATTCTATTTTCACAAAGGTCACTCATTTTCAGTATTTTTATATTAAATTTTCTATTGCTATTTTCATATATTTCTTGAAATTATTTATATATTAACATTTTGTAAGCCTATTTTCATTGAAAACTTTTACAATTTTCGAAAAAGTAGTTGATTTTTATATGAAAACGATTTATACTAGGTACGTCTGAGGTTTTTTAGGAAACCTATAAGTCAAACATTTTAAAAGGAGGAATGACAATAATGAGTATCGGAATCATTATTGCGAGCCACGGCGAATTTGCTGCGGGTATTCATCAGTCAGGATCTATGATCTTTGGTGAACAAGAAAAGGTTCAAGTTGTAACCTTTATGCCAAATGAAGGTCCAGATGACCTTTACGCTAAATTCAACAACGCTGTGGCTGCATTTGACGCAGAAGATGAGGTTCTAGTATTGGCTGACCTTTGGAGTGGTTCTCCGTTCAACCAAGCTAGCCGCGTGATGGGAGAAAATCCTGAGCATAAGTTTGCCATCATCACCGGGCTTAACTTGCCGATGTTGATTCAAGCCTACACTGAGCGCCTTATGGACGCTACTGCAGGTGTGGATAAAGTCGCTGCGAATATCATTAAAGAAGCCAAAGATGGCATCAAAGCTCTTCCAGAAGAGCTCAATCCAGTTGAGGAAGGGGCTAGTGCTGCGGCTGCTCCAGTTGCCCAAGCTGCTATTCCAGAAGGAACTGTTATCGGAGACGGTAAATTGAAAATCAATCTTGCCCGTCTTGACACACGTCTTCTTCACGGACAAGTCGCAACTGCTTGGACACCAGATTCAAAAGCAGACCGTATCATCGTTGCTTCAGATAACGTTGCAAACGACGAATTGCGTAAAGAATTGATCAAACAAGCAGCTCCTAACGGAGTAAAAGCGAACGTTGTACCAATCAAAAAATTGATTGAGGTTGCAAAAGATCCTCGTTTTGGTAACACACATGCTCTTATCTTGTTTGAAACACCTCAAGATGCCCTTCGTGCCATCGAAGGTGGCGTGCCAATCAAGACCCTTAACGTCGGTTCTATGGCCCACTCAACAGGTAAAACAATGATCAATAACGTCTTGTCTATGGACAAAGATGATGTTGCAACATTTGAAAAAATGCGTGACCTCGGTGTTGAATTTGACGTACGTAAAGTACCAAACGACACGAAAAAAGATTTGTTTGACTTGATTAAAAAAGCAAACGTTCAATAATTTTAATCTGTTTCTATCATTTTTGAAAACAGGATTAAATACTTTATTAAAACTAAATAGAAAAGGAATAAAACCATGTCAGATATTTCAATCATTTCTGCTATCTTGGTTGTAGTTGTTGCCTTCCTTGCAGGTCTTGAAGGTATCCTCGACCAATTCCAATTCCATCAACCAATCGTCGCATGTACCCTTATCGGACTTGTAACAGGTAACCTTGAAGCAGGTGTTATGCTTGGTGGATCTCTTCAAATGATCGCCCTTGGTTGGGCTAACATCGGAGCTGCCGTAGCTCCTGACGCTGCTCTTGCATCTGTTGCTGCAGCGATCATCTTGATCAAAGGTGGTAACTTTACTACTGAAGGTATCGCCGTCGCAACAGCCACAGCTATCCCTCTTGCTGTAGCTGGACTTTTCTTGACAATGATTGTTCGTACAATCTCAGTTGCCTTGGTTCACTCAGCTGACGCAGCTGCAAAAGAAGGAAACATTGCGGCTGTTGAACGCGCTCACTACTTTGCCCTTGTTCTTCAAGGTCTTCGTATCGCTATCCCTGCAGCCTTCCTTATCGCTATCCCTGCTTCTGCTGTTCAAGACGCTCTTGGCCTAATGCCAGAATGGTTGAATGGTGGTATGGCTGTCGGTGGTGCTATGGTCGTTGCCGTTGGTTACGCTATGGTTATCAACATGATGGCAACTCGTGAAGTATGGCCATTCTTCGCTATCGGTTTTGCTCTTGCAGCAATCTCTCAATTGACTTTGATTGCCCTTGGTGTCATCGGTGTTGCCCTTGCCTTCATCTACCTTAACCTTACAAAACAAGGTGGTAACGGTGGCGGCGGAGCTGCGACTTCTAACGACCCAATCGGTGATATCCTAGAAGACTACTAGAAAGGGGAACAATCATGGCTGAAAAAATTCAATTATCAAAATCAGATCGTCAAAAAGTTTGGTGGCGTTCACAATTCCTTCAAGGTTCTTGGAACTACGAGCGTATGCAAAACTTGGGTTGGGCTTACTCACTAATCCCAGCTATCAAAAAATTGTACACTAAAAAAGAAGACCAAGCGGCTGCTCTTGAGCGTCACCTTGAGTTCTTCAACACTCACCCATATGTAGCTGCTCCAATCATGGGGGTTACTCTTGCACTTGAAGAAGAGCGCGCTAACGGTGTTGAGATCGACGACGCGGCTATCCAAGGGGTTAAAATCGGTATGATGGGACCTCTTGCTGGTATCGGTGACCCAGTATTCTGGTTTACAGTTCGTCCTATCCTTGGAGCCCTTGGTGCATCACTTGCTCAATCTGGTAACATTGTTGGTCCCCTTCTCTTCTTCTTCGGATGGAATGCTATCCGTATGGCCTTCCTATGGTACACACAAGAGTTCGGTTACAAAGCTGGATCTGAAATCACTAAAGACATGTCTGGTGGTATCTTGAAGGACATCACTAAAGGAGCTTCTATCCTTGGTATGTTCATCCTTGCCGTTCTTGTACAACGTTGGGTATCTATCAACTTCACTGTTAACCTTCCTGGTAAACAATTGGCTGAAGGTGCCTACATCAACTTCCCAGAAGGACCTGTATCAGGTGCTGAGTTGAAAGGTATCCTTGGTCAAGCACTTGGTGGTTTGAGCCTAGATAAGATTCAACCACAAACCCTTCAAGGTCAGTTGAACTCATTGATTCCAGGATTGATGGGACTTCTCCTTACTTTCCTTTGCATGTGGTTGCTTAAGAAAAAAGTATCACCAATCACAATCATCCTTGCTCTCTTTGCAGTAGGTATTGCAGCTCGTTTCTTTGGTATCATGTAATTCAAGACATCGAGAATATAGATAAAAAAGAATCAGGATCAAATCCTGATTCTTTTTTTATGTATCAACTTTTTCTTCTAGTCAGATAATGCAATCCCCCAATCACCACTGCTAGGACGGCTACATAGAGCACTTGAGTGGTTTCTAGAGGCACAAAAGCTCCTCGCAGGATAAATGTATTGGCAAGTACGCCAACAAGGGCTGCAAGGCTCAAAAATGCGAGCAAGACCAGCTTGTATCGATTAAAGGGAATGCTGACCTTGGCAACTAGACACAGACCATTGATCAAAGCAAGGAGGAAGCAAATAAATTTGACCTGACCTGGGACAGTGATAAAGAAGTTCGTCAAGAGTACACTAGCAACCAGAATGCTACCACCAATCGCAGCATTGGTCAAAATATCTCGCATAAAATGTGTGCTGACCTTTTCTTTATTGGACTCAAAAGTTAGGAAGAAGGATGGAATCCCAATCGTAATGGCTGAAATGATTGTAAACTGAATGGGGATAAAGGCAAATTCCAAACCAAATACCACACTCAAAATCGCAAACACGATGGAGAAGAAGGTCTTTGTCAGAAAGAGAGAGGCTACCTTTTGGATGTTATTGATAACCCGGCGACCTTCCATCAAGATATCATAAAATACCGCAAAATCATCTGTCAGAAAAACAATATTGGATACACTTTTGGCTGCACTCGTAGCCCCCTTCATGGCAAAACTAATATCTGCTTTCTTGAGAGCCAGAACATCATTGACTCCATCACCACTCATTGCAACTGTTTTACCAGCATTTTGCAAAATAGATACCATCTTTTGCTTCTGTTCAGGTGTCACACGTCCAAAGATTTCGTGTTCCAAGACCACTCTTTCAAAATCTTGTTCGCTCACCTTGGTCATATCAATCGCCCGTGCTTCTTCCTTAAAACCTGCCTTACGAGCCACCCCATATACAGCCACATGATTATCACCGCTGATAATCTTCACCTCAACACCTTGAGATTCGAAATAGTCAAAGGTTTCCTTGGTATTGTCCTTAATCTCATCTGACAAAACGACGTGCCCCAGTAGTTCCATATTGGCTGGACTCGTAATCTGGTCCTTACTATGGGCAAGTGTTAAGATTCGAAAACCTTGCTGCTTCAGATGTTCATAGTAGGCATCCATCGGCTGGGTAAAGCCTAAAAACTCATAGGCACCGAAGAAATAGGTCCCACCATCTTTTACTTGGACAAAGGAATACTTGTTTTTGCTTGAAAATGCACCGACTTCTTGAACTTCCCACTTTTTCTCACAGGTTAAGTAAGTCTTCAGAGCTCGGGAAGTTGCATTTTCATCCTCGAAATAAGCCAGATAAGAAGACAGTTTCTCTGCCACATTAGCATCCATTTCTTGGACCTTCATATTACCAGTCGTGATGGTACCTGTCTTATCAAAACAAAGAACATCTACTCGCGCCAAGGTCTCTACACAGTATAGTTCCTGCACTAGAACCTTCTTTTTGGCCAGCTTCATAGCTGCTACCGCTAGGGAGACGCTAACCAAGAGAATCAACCCCTCTGGAATCATGCCGACCAAGGCACCTGAACTTCCCAAGACAATTTCAACATAAGACCGTCCTAGACTAAAACCTCTGACATAGAGCAGAATCGCAACTGGCACCAGCAAGATCGAGACGATTTTTAAAATCTTATCCATGTAATCACGCAGTTGAGAAGGGTATTTTTTGAATTCCTTGCTGGATTTTGCGAGTTTGTTGATATAGCTATCTGGACCCACAGCCGTTGCTGTAACCAGACAAGTACCGCTGACGACATTGCTTCCGCTCATCAGCTTATCACCAACAGTTTTAAAGACTGAATCACTCTCACCCGTCAGCAAGGACTCATCAACTTCAATATTCCCTTCAAGGACTTCTGCATCAATAGGCACCTGATCACCCAGATTGAGGTGCAGATACTCCCCTAGAACGATGTCCTCTGGATCAATCTCAATCGTTTGACCATCTCGATTGACTTTGTACTTACTTTTACCAAGCAAACTCAGCTTTTCCAAGGCATTTTTTGAACGCACTTCTTGGAAAATCCCAATGGCTGTATTAATAGCAATCACACCTAAAAAGAGCATATTTTCAAATCGCAAGGTTGTGGCTACCAGAACTGCCAGAGCCAAGTTCATGGTATTAAAGAAGGTAAAGATATTTGAAACGACAATTTCCTTGGTTGTTTTATAGGGTTTAATGTCGCTGATGTTTCGTTGACGATCCTTGATGTCTTGACTGCTTAAATACTTCATTTCTACTCCGATATCCTTTTGTACTACTATAGTAACACATATCTTTTTCTCTGTCACTTAAAGACTCAAAATAAGAAGAACTCCTTTGGCAAGCATCATCTATCGCCACTTTAAGAAGAACTTAAAAAGAGGCTAGGATTCCCCTAACCTCTTTTCTTTATACTTTATTCTGCCAAGGCACCCATTGGATCCCATGGTGCAAGTACGATTGGTTCTGCTTCATAAGCAGCCCGTTCTTCTGCTGTCAGCAATTCCTTACGGACAACGATTTGGTAAGTGTATTCATCCATCCAAGCATCTGAGGCAACGAAGTAACCATCTGTACCGACCTTGTCTCCCCATGAGTTTTCAACCTTCCACTTGGTTGACTTGCCATTTTCATCCAAATCCACACCTGTCAAGACCATGGCGTGAGTCATCAAACTTTCGCTGTAGTCCAAACGTCCAGCTTTGTCTTGAGTGAGTTGAATATCCATGCTTGATTCAAAGTCATAAACATCTGTCGCAAGGATTCCAGCTTTGCGGTTGCTAAGTTGGCCGACATCTGAACCAAACCAAACAGTTTCTCCTGTTTGCATTTGGGCAATCGCCAATTCTTTCAAGCGCTCCATCGGTACGTTGATGTAGCGAACTGCACGGCTACCAACGACATTCCCCAACATCTCAACTGTATAAGATTTGCCGTAAGGCTTGTCAGCAGTCGGAGCATTGATAACCGAAACATAATCTTCTAGAGGAAGATTGACATATTTCTTGTAAAACTCCTGTGGTGTGATACCCTTTTCACTTTGGTAGTTATCATCCTTATCACGATAAGCAAAGTCAAACTGACGTGGTGGAAGCCCCAATGACATAGCAAGGAAGTTAAAGATTTCTTGCAAGAGGTCTTCTTTCTTAGCTTGAACAGTCGCTTGGTCTGCACCAGAAGCGAGCAAGTCACGCAAGATTTGAGCATCTTGGCGAAGCAATTTATTAAGGATGGCATTGAGCTCACGGCTGCTGCTAGATGAAACAGACTCAGGATAAACAGACTTAGGAACGACACCGTATTTCTCAAAGAGGGCCACGACCATATCCCACTGTCCACCGTCTTGTTGTGGAGTTTGGAGTAGGAAGCTAACCTTACGGCTCGTCAATTCTTGGTCTGCAGTCGCAATGACTTGCTCCAAGAACCAGTTAGATTTTTCATACTTGTCCCAGAAGAAAGTGTGGGCTTGTGACAATTCAAAGTTTTCCAATTTATATTGAGAAATGAGTTTGTGACGGAAGGTGTTGAGAGCTGCAAACATCCAGCAACGACCAGACGCTTTCTGGTTAGTAACCTTGTCCTTGGTCAAATCCAATGAGAAAACAGGTGTATTGTCTACATGGCTTTGGCGACGTTCTAGAGCTGCAAAAATTCCGTTGTGACTGGCAGCATTTTCGATCGCTTGGTATTTGACATTTGCTTCATAGTTGGCAAAAAGTTTATCTGTAAATGATTCTTGAATCGCGTTCATAGATTCCTCCTTTTATTCTACTGTCTATTATAACTCTTTTCACAAAGGAAGCAACTGAAAAACTTAAAAAGGCAAGGACATTCTCCTCACCTTTTCTAGCGTAAATTAAATTAAGCAATACTCGCAAGGAGAACCTCTAACTCCTCCTTGGTCAGGCGGCGCCATTCTCCTCGTTCTAAGTTCTCGTCCAAGGCTAACGTTCCCATAGTCAAACGTTGTAGGTGCACCACTTCCTTGCCACAGTAGGATACCATACGCTTGACCTGATGGAACTTCCCTTCAGCAATGGTCACGCGAACCAGACTTTGATTCTTTACTAGATTTACCGACACAATCTCCAGCTTAGCTGGCTGGCAGGTAAAATCCTTGAGCGGAATGCCCTTGGCAAATGTCTCCACGTCTTCTTGGGTCATAACTCCCTCGACCTGTGCCAGATAGGTCTTATCCACATGACGTTTTGGTGAAAGAAGAGCATGAGCTAGTTCGCCGTCATTGGTCAAGAGCAGAAGACCATGCGTATCAATATCCAAGCGCCCTACTGGGAAAACTTCCTTGGTCCGCGCCAAGTCATCCAGCAAGTCTAGAACCGTTCTGTGCTTGGGATCCTCAGTCGCTGAAATAACTCCTTGGGGCTTGTTCATCATATAATAGACAAACTCCTCGTACTCCAGCACTTGCCCATCAAAGCGAATCTCATCTCTTTCTTCATTGATCTGCAGTTTAGCTGACTTTTCTTTTTTACCATTTACCGTCACGCGCCCAGCCTTGAGCAAGTTTTTAACCTCAGTCCGACTCCCTATAGCGCAGGCAACTAAAAATTTATCTAATCTCATAAAACTATTATATCATACTCAAAAGGAGGCTAGCCCAAGTGACCAACCTCCTTTTCTTTTCATACTCTTCAAAAATCAAATTCAAACCGCGTCAACGTCGCCTTGCCGTATAGATGTTACTGACTTCGTCAGTTCTATCTACAACCGCAAAGCAGTGCTTTGAGCAGCCTGCGGCTAGTTTCCTAGTTTGCTCTTTGATTTTCATTGAGTATCAGATTTAAGAAATTAACTTCCTCTTTCCCAGAAGATAGCTAAGACAACCATAGCACCGAGAACTGCTGGGATAATGGCTGTACCATTTAGGCTCGGCCCCCAAGAACCAAAGAGTAATTGTCCTAGAAAGGCACCAATCCAACCGAGAAACATCTTCCCAAAGCATCCCATTCGTTCTCCACGATTGGTGATAGCCCCTGCTAGTAGTCCAATTAAAAGGCCGACAAACATGCTTCCAATCATAGCTTCTCCTTAATTTGCCCAATCTCCATTGCGGAAGAGTGGTACGCGTGTTCCATCCTCACGGATACCATCGATATCCATTTGATTCGAACCAATCATAAAGTCCACGTGAACATCTGAACGGTTCAGTCCTGCAGCTTCAAGTTCTTCTTCGCTCATCTCCGCTCCACCAACAACGCTGGTCGCATAGGCTGCTCCGATAGCCAAGTGGTTTGAAGCATTTTCATCGAAAAGAGTGTTAAAGAAGGTAATCCCTGACTGTGAGATTGGACTTGGATCTGGTACCAAGGCACATTCACCCAAGGCACGCGCACCCGCATTTTCAAAGACAAGGTCTTTCATGACCTGATCACCCTTATCAGCAGTGATATCTACGATTTGACCATCCTTGAAGGTTACTTTAATTCCCTCAATGATATTTCCGTTGTAGCTAAGTGGTTTTGTAGAAGTAACATAGCCATCTGCGAGACGAAAATCAGGCGCTGTGAAGACTTCCTCTGTTGGCATATTTGGCAAGAATTCTTCGCCCTGTGCATTGATAGCACCAGCTGATTCCCAAACGTGGTTCTTAGGTAAGGCAAGTGTCAAATCAGTTCCTGGCGCTGTATAATGAAGGGCTGAAAATTGCTCCTTATTAAGCATTTTCGCCTTGCTCTTAAGGATGGCTGCATGCTCTTCCCAAGCCTTAACAGGATCTTCTTCGTAGACACGGCAAGTTTTGAAGATTTGATCCCAAAGAAGATCAACTGCTTCTTCGTCGCTCGTAGCATTTGGAAAGACTTTCTTAGCCCATTCAAGTCCAGCAGCGGCTGCTACAGTCCAGCTAACCTTGTTGGATTGCGTTGCGATACGCATTGGCTTCATCGCAAGTCCCATCGCTTTAGCAGAAGCTGAGAGCTTTTCAGCGTCCACTCCGTTCAAGGCACCTGGATCAGATGAACGGACACCGAGACGGCTAGCCTTGTTCTCCAAGAGATAGTTCATCTCAGCAATCTTGTATTCTGGCACATTGTCCAGACGATCCATCGGCGCGTGGAGGAATTTCTCACGGTTAATCACATCATCTGTCCACTGAACGATAACCTCATGTGCACCTAAAGCATAAGCTTCTTTCACGATCAAATGCGCCAACTCGCGTTGCTCAACATCGATAGAGAGAGCCAAGGTGTGACCAGGTTGCACGTTAATTCCGTTCGCAACCAATAATTTCGCATATTTTTCTAGATTTTCTTTAAAATTTGGTAAAACCATTCTATTCTTCCTTTTCTTTTGTTATTTTTCCTTCAAAGCAGAAAATAATCCTGCTAAAGCAATGGCACCAGACAAGAGCGCTGTCGATAGAAGAATTGTCTGATCAGCAAGTTCCAATTGATATTCAAACACCTTCTCAGCTGGCTTATCTTCCGCAAAAATTTTTAGTTTCATGAAATATCCTCCGTTACTAGTATATCACATATGATATAAATTTAAAAACAAGCCTAATAAAGCTTGTTTTTAATTAACTAAAACAAAAGTCGTGTACATATCTTTCCACTTCTTTTTCCATAGATTGAATCTCACGAATACCCCATTTATCATTCTTTACCGTTACGTCTGCCATCATCTGTAATTTTAAACTCTGGCGATTGAAAATTCCTTCCCACTGTTTATACTTTGCACTTGGAACCAAATTCCCAAACTTCGAATTTTGGCTATCTGTAATGATACAAAGATTCCCAAAAGAGTGCAAAAATTTATCATCAAGCTTTTCAACCCTTTCATCACTATTTGGATGTTGTGGAAACCAATGTTCTATAGAGCGACGATATGTAAATTTGAAATCTTCAAACTTAACATCGTATGCTTTCTTTAATTCTTCACGATTTTTCCATAAAACATAATCTACAAAGTTAAAAGCATAAACAGGAATTGTACCATATTTCTTAATTCTTCTATCCTCAGTAAACAGTCTTTCTTCTGCATACGTCACTGCCATTTTTTCAAGAAATTCTTTAAAATGAGCACCAAATTCTTGATCATTTAGTTCTTCAATATGTCTGAAGAGAAATTGAAAAATCTCATATAACCAACGACTATCACGATTAGCAGTAAAGGTCACAGCAAACATAGATTGAAGAAGAATAATATTTTTGTTAATTTCCGAATCTGAAAATGTATTCTTAGTAAAGCGTTCTTCAACTATGTAATGCTCTTTCGCTTTTCCATTAGGTTGATATTCATAATAAGTTCCCTTCTGCAAAAACCATTCATCCTTATTTCTGCTTGAAGAATCCATATTTGAATTTCTAACGATGTAATTATCAAAAATATGTTTTATTTTAAGAAGAAATTCACTGAATTCAATAATCCAAGTCTTATTTTTATTTTTTATATCAAATAGGGCTAAAAGTTTCTTGTCGTCTAACTGAACCTCATTGGTATCCTTACCTTCCCAAATTGCCAATACATGGAGTAGGAAGGTTGGAAAATCGATAACTTGGGTATAATCACCAAAATCTTTTTCTACTTCTATATTTTTTTCATTTATCTTTTTTCCTAATATATCTGATAACTTTCTTCTTTCATTTTGATAAAAATCAATATCATCATAAATATTATGAAATGAGTAATTTGTAAAATGCCATCCAAAAATACGTTCGCGTTCTTGAAAATCATCTGCTCTCTTCCGTCGCATCTTAAATTGACTTGATACCGGCTTATCAAACTCTGCACAGGCATCCCAAATCCTTGCAAACTTTTGAGCCATTTCTTGATCTTCACCAAATTTAGACATCATTTGTGCCTTAAGGATTTCATGAGCTTCTAGTTGTTCGCCTCGAGAGTTGAAACGTTCGAAATAAAGATTCAAATCTAAGTCTTCAGGAAGTATACTCCGAAAAATGATGACATTCTCAAAAAAATAATCAATGAAAGACTGAAGATTAAGTTCGCGCTCCTCTAGCACTTTTTTCAATGCGTCTTTAGCATGTCCGTAACCTCTAGTCAGCTCATTTTCATCACCCTCTGAAATTTCTTGCTTGGTAAATAGCTTTTGAATATTCTCATTTGATTTCTTTCGAGCTGGGAAGGTAAGATTGACAGCTTTCAATCTATCAAAACCAAACTCACGCTTCAAAGCTAAGGCAATCAAATTAAGGGCTGTTGTCCGTTGTTGCCCATCTATGATTTTGAAATTGTTATTCTCTTTATTAACGACTAATGTTCCAATATAATAATTATCCCTATTTTCTTGAAAAGCATCTGCTACGTCGTTCAATAACTGCTCAATTTCATCATAGGCCCAGGCAAAATTTCTCTGATAAAGAGGAATAGCATAGGTATCTTCATTTAACAAACGATTAACTGATAAACTTATATGCGTTTCTACCATCTATCTTTTTCCTCCTCTATAATCTTGTCCACAGTATAATTTTCAAATAATTCTCTATCTATCTTGATCATGAAATCATTTGGAGTGACAGCATGAGATAAAAGTTGAAATAGCTTTTGAACCTCTTTTTGTCTAAACCTTCCACCAGCGGCATAGTTCCCAACAGTTGCATCATATATGGCTTTAGACTTAACTCGAGGGTAGTAAGACCAAATAAACAAGGTCTCTACTATCTCCTTTGATAGCTCCTCTTTTCCAAATCTATCTGCGAAAAGCGAGCAAATATTTAGAAATAGATTGTGACACTTGAGGTAGCGCCCCTTTGAACTATTGTAAATGTTTAACATACCTTCTGGGTAAGCTAAATTTTGTTCTTCTTCCTCTAACTCATTAGAGATTCCTAACCGTTCATTTAAAAAATCTTTATGATTTTTAATAGTTTCATGAGAAGATTCAATATACTCAAAAAATTTACTTCCATCAATGATTGGCATAGTAATTGACATAGGGAGGTTTTCAATATGACGATACAACTCTAAGTATGGAAAGTTCTGATTCAAATCAACGCCTTTAAAGTCGTCAATAAAATCCTCTGTAAATCGTAGATAAGAGCCATAACGCTTGTTTGTTAATCCTGTTTTTCCCCTAGACCACCGTCTCATACGGAAAAGATGTTTATCAAATAACTCTTTGAGACTTAAATCTTTATCTTCTACAAATTGCTCCCACTTTTCAACAATCTTTTCATCTTCTGAATCTTGCTTGCGAAGATGATAGGCTTTGAGCAAATCATGAGGTTCTAAAGATTTTCCACGATTATTCTGAGAATCAAATAACTGAAAGGCCTCTGATAATCGTTCCTGTGGCATAGTAATCACGGAGACAGAACAATTTTTCAATAGAAAGTTGCAAATATCTTTTGCCTGATTTTCGCCAACCAATTGAGTCAAATTTACCCACTCATTATAATTTTCACTCGCATGATAGCAAGACATCTCTCCAAATTCAGCACTCAGCAGTTGATTCGCACCCTTATAATTCCCTAAATCATCTAATAAATGAAGAAACAAGGAAATTGAAATTAGACGTTGCTGTCCATCGACAATATCTAAGTGTCCTTCATTTTCATGCAGGATAACGGATCCTATCTGATATTCCTTTTTACCCATAGCATCTCGTAAATCATAAAAAAGATTACGGATATGTTTTCTGTTCCATTTATAAGGTCTTTGATAAGAAGGAATCCGCAATTTCCCTTCTTTCAGTAGTTCTCCAACCTTTTTAGAAGTAAATTGAATACTCATTTTATCCTCATTTATATTTATCTATCATTTCTTGAACTGTTTGCTTCATATCCTCTACTAAAATCCGAGGAGACAAAACAGTAACTGCTTCCCCTTGTCCCAGCAACCAGCGTTTAAGACCCGGTGTATACTGACTTTTAAACTTAAAATGAGTCCAGTCTCCATTTTTCCCAACTATTTTTGCATTTGGAAATTGATCCATCACAATAGTAGGATCATACAAATACCCAATCTCAATACTGATTTTCTTCCCGATAAAAGCATCAACTCTCTCGTTACGAATATCACCATCTCTAAATTTATCTCTATAAGAAATAGAGGGTTTCTCTATACCACTAAGAGACCATGATTGGATACGGTCTACTCTTAAAGTAATATAAGTAGCGTGTTTTAACTGATAAACAACCAGATAAAAATAATGACTATCATAGTAAAGAGATACAGGTAAAACCGTCTGCTTCTTAGAAGACTCAGAATAAGGTTTTTGATAGACAATATCTAGAACCTGTTCATGCAAAATAGCTTCTGATAAATTCCATATTTTCTCTATTCTATTTTGCTGATCCGTTAAGGGAGCATAATTAAGCTTTTCACTACCAATGATTTGCTCAATTTCTTTCTGGTCATCACGAGGAATTAAAATCAGTAAATTTTTTAGTAAGCTATCAATTTCTGGCCGATTCAATGCTCGATTTTCCAATAAAATCTTTGAAATAACAAGTATATCCTTTTTATTAAAAACTGACTTACTTGATAGGCTATACTTATTTGTTTTACGACTATAAAGCAAGTCTCCATTAAAATCGGGATGACTGGATAAAATATCACGAAGGAGCGAAAAATCTCTCTGTATCGTCTTTTCACTAACCTCAAATTCCTGGGCTAATTGCTTTTTTCCTAACGGAGTCCCAAACTGTAAGCGTAAAAAGATTGTTAGTAATCTCTCTTGATCATTCATCTAATGTCCTTTTTGTTAATCTTCAAGCGATGTTAGACAAGCTGTCATTCCCCACTTAAAACGCACAATCAAATGAAAATTTAGATTTTCCAATTGATCTGGTTCAGAGTCACCAGAGAAAACCATTTGTTTATTCATATCATGTTGAGAATTAAAAAGATTAAAAAATTTTTCTTGAATCATATCATCCTTTTCTCCCAATATCTGAATATCATCTACTATTAGGAGATCAAACTTCTCACTTCTAACTTTTTGTATTTCTAGCTCATTTTCTAACAAATCTTTAGCAGAAATATATTTTACTCGCTTTTCTGGATTGTTCTCAAGAACCTTATTTCCAATTGCTTGCAGGAGATGTGTTTTTCCTGAACCTGATTGCCCATAAATATAAAGGGGATTGTATTTTAATCCTAAGTTCTTTACTACTTCTAAAGCTTCTTTTTTTGCTAAAGCATTACCGTCTTTTTCTATAAAATTTTCAAATTGATATTTGTTATCTAATCCTGTATTGACCATCATTTAAACCTCTTTCTTTTTATGGTATAAGTATAACAAAACAGATGGACAATATTTGTCCGTCTGTTAATTTTTTTAGAACAAATCATCAAACAAACTCAACTGATTATCCTCTGGCATATTGCCGAGAATCCCCATTTCATCCATCTTTTCAACCAAGGTCGATGACAGTCCACCGCGTTTGCGTAGTTCTGTTTTAGAGAGGAACTCACCCTCTTCACGCGCACGCACCAACTGCTTAGCAACGTTCTCTCCCAGACCATCCATTGCTACAAATGGTGGGATGAGGGTATCTCCATCAATGATGAATTCAGTCGCATCACTACGGTATAGATCTAACTTGCCAAACTTAAAGCCACGTTCCCACATTTCATTGACAATCTCAAGAGTTGTATAGAGGTCAATTTCCACATTAGAGGCTTCATTATTCTTCCGTTTTTCAGCGATTTCTTCCATTCTACGCTTAATGGCATCCAAGCCGGCACCCATGGTTTTGATATCAAAAGCCTTAGCACGGATTGAGAAATAAGCACAGTAATAATAAATGGGATGGTGAACCTTGAAGTAGGCCACACGCAAGGCCATCATAACGTAGGCTGCCGCATGGGCTTTAGGGAACATATATTTGATTTTCCCACAAGATTCGATATACCACTCTGGCACCTTATTGGCCTTCATGGCTTCGATATAGCCATTTCGTTCTTCTTCGGAAATCTTTAGCCACATGCCCTTACGTACCCGTTCCATGATAGTAAAAGCCATCTTAGGTTCAAGACCAGCATGCATGAGATAAACCATGATATCGTCCCGACAACCGATAACAGTCGATAGGTCCGCAATCCCTTGCTTGATCAGATCCTGGGCGTTCCCCAGCCACACATCGGTACCGTGGGATAGACCAGACAGCTGAAGCAACTCCGCAAAAGTCGTCGGATGTGTCTCATCTACCATTCCACGTACAAAGTTGGTTCCAAACTCTGGAATTCCCAGCATCCCTGTTGGAGTTCCAATTTGCTCAGGCGTCACCCCTAAAACTTCCGTTCCAGAAAAGAGAGCCATAACGCTTTCATCATCCATGGGAATTTCATTAGGGTCAATACCGGACAAGTCCTGCAATTTCCGAATCATGGTCGGATCATCATGCCCCAGTACATCAAGTTTGAGGACATTCTCATCGATATCATGGAAATTAAAGTGAGTCGTCTGCCATTCAGCCGTCACGTCATCTGCTGGATACTGAACAGGCGTAAAATCGTAAACATCCATGTAGTTAGGAATAACAACGATTCCCCCCGGGTGTTGTCCTGTTGTCCGCTTGACACCAGCCGCACCCTGAGCGAGGCGTTCCACCTCTGCATCACGATAAAACTTCCCATAGTCCCGCTCATAGCCCTTTACAAAGCCATAAGCGGTCTTAGCAGCCACCGTACCAACCGTTCCTGCACGGAAGGCATATTCTTCACCAAAGATATCACGCACATCCAAGTGAGCGCTAGGCTGGTCTTCTCCCGAAAAGTTCAAGTCAATATCGGGAACCTTGTCCCCATCAAAACCAAGGAAGGTCTCGAAAGGAATATCCTGCCCATTTTTGCTGAGTTTGTGGCCACACTTTGGACAGTCCTTATCCGGCATATCAAATCCTGAACCGTAAGAACCATCTGTGATAAATTCACTATATTGACACTGACTACAAACATAATGAGGAGAGAGAGGATTAACCTCCGTAATCCCAATCATGGTCGCAACAAAACTGGACCCAACAGACCCACGAGAACCAACCAAGTAGCCCCGTTCATTGGAACGTTGCACCAGCATCTGCGATGCCAGATAAATCACGGCAAATCCATTCCCCAGAATGGAAGTTAATTCTTTTTCAATCCGCAAATCAACGATATCTGGCAGCGGATTTCCATAAATCTCAAAAGCTTTCTTATAGGTCAACTCAGCAACCGTTTCTTCAGCCTTGTCGATGAAAGGTGTATACAGGTCACCCTTAACGACCTCAACAGGTTCAAAGATATCTGCCAAGGCATTGGTGTTTTCAATGACTAATTTGCGTGCTAAATCTTCTCCCAAGAAAGCAAATTCATCCAACATTTCATTGGTCGTTCTAAAATGAGCCTTCGGTAGCGGTGCTGGTTGGGCATGTTCACCATGACCGATGGTTCGGTTAATCATAGCCCCCTGGCCCAAACTACGGACAATAATTTCACGGTAAATCTCTTCTTCCGGTTCGATATAGTGGACATTTCCCGTAGCTAGAACAGGCTTGTCAAGACGGTCCCCAACCTCTATCAAACTCTTGATAATAGTCTGGAGTTCCTCCATATCCTTGACCTGCTCCTTAGCAATCAAGGGAGCATAGATGGCTGGTGGCATGACCTCGATAAAGTCATAATACTTGGCCACCTCAACCGCCGCATCCACACCTTGGGAAACAACTGCGTCAAAAACTTCGCCTTCCGAGCAAGCCGACCCCAAAATCAAGCCCTCCCGATGAGCATCTAGAACCGTTCTCGGAATCCGTGGTACCCCTTCAAAGTATTTGGTATTGGACAACGAAACCAGCTTAAAGATATTTTTTAGACCTACTTGATTCTTGACATAGATGGTCGCATGCTTGATCCGAGCTTTTTTATAAGAGTCTGGACTAATCAAATCAATATTCAGTCTAGCCAGATTAGTCACACCATGTTTTTCTGCTACATCCTTGATAAAGATAAAGAGCAAACGACCAGTAGCTTCCGCATCGTAGTTGGCCATGTGGTGGTGGTCCAGTGCCACACCAAAACGCTTGGTCAAAGGTCCCAAACCATGACGTTTATACTCAGGATAGAGGTTTCTAGCAAACTCGAGCGTATCAATAACTGGCTGGCTAATCTTAGGCAAACCATGACGCTCATAGTTAGCATTCATAAAGCCAACGTCAAAGGTAGCATTGTGGGCAACTAGAACCGTATCCTTGCAAAATTCTTGGAATTCTTGCAAAACTTGTTCCAGTGGTTTGGCATTTTTGACATGATCATCTGTAATTCCAGTCAACTCGGTAGTAAAGGCTGACAAGGGATATCCAGGATTGATAAATTCATCAAATTCGGCAATAACATTTCCCTTGTACATCTTAGAAGCCGCAACTTGAATCAAGTCATTATAGATAGCTGAAAGTCCCGTCGTTTCCACGTCAAAAACCACGTAGGTCGCTTCTGACAATTCCATCTCTACTTCGTTGTAAACGATAGGAACACGGTCTTCAACGATATTGGCTTCCATTCCATAGATCAGCTGAATTCCTGCTTTCTTAGCTGCCTTATAGCCATGTGGAAAGGACTGAACATTCCCATGGTCCGTGATAGCAACCGCCTTGTGTCCCCACTTTGCAGCTGTCGCAATAATTTCCTCTACTTCTGGCAGAGCATCCATGGTCGACATATTAGTATGAGCATGAAACTCAACCCGACGCTCACCTTCTGGCATCAAATCCTTCCGCTCATAGTGAACAACTTCCTGCACATCCTGCACGTTCATTGTCAAATCTCGTGTGAAGTTATTCATCTCCACATTCCCACGAACACGAAGCCAGGAATTTTTCTTAATGATGTCAAACTTCTGAGCCTCTTCTTCATTCTTAACCCATTTTTGCATTGAAAAACTTGAAGTGTAATCCGTCATCTTAAAGTTAATCAAAACACGACCAGTTCTGGTCACCTTATGCTCCACATCAAAAACGACCCCTTCAAAGACCAGGCGATTTTCCTCAGTCGTCACGTCGATCATCTGGGTAACTTCAGCCTTATCTAGTTTAGGCTTGGCCGCAGCCTTTTTAGCCTGAAAATCAAAGGCTGGCTTCTCTTCTACTGGAGGAGGAGCCATTTGTTCCAGTTGCTCCATAGCTCGTAAAGCTTCTTCGTTGGCAGCCTGGACGATTTGTTCATTCTGCACATGAAAGGCTTCTTCCTGCTCTTGTGTAAGAGCATCATTCTTTTCTATTTGGCATACAAAAGCTGGAAAACCAAACTTTTCGAGTTGCTTTGCCAAATTAGGAAGATGATTCTTCTTAAAGTGCTCCCTATCAATTGCCTCTGAACCTTCAATAATGAGTTGATTTCCTTCCGCACGAACGTTTAAATTCTGGTAAAGAGATTTAAACCCCTGACTTGCACATGGACCTTCAGAAAAAGCCTCTCTATAGTAGGCCTGTAAGAGTTCATTTGAAAATTCTTGAGAAAGAACCTTGATCTCGAAAACAGCTCGATTCCCTGTCTTAGAAAATTCTTCACGAAGCCCTTTCTTTAACTCTAAAAAGATTTCAATCGGTAAAATATTAGAAAATACAAAATGAAATTCCCAAATCTTACTAATTTTATGAACCACAACACGCTCAATTCTGGCATCAACAAGAGCAGGATCCCGTCTCAAATGATCAGAGATTCCTAGTTGATTCATTAAAATTTCAAACTTACTTGACATTCATTTTCCTCACATTATTCTCATACTATTTTACCATAATTAAAGAAAATATATAGCCACTACCATTCCTTAAGCACTGCTAGTTTTCCTAAATTCATTCCTTAAAAACAAAAAAGAAGATTCTCAGAATCTCCTTAACACATATAAAAAAGATACCCTTAAGTATCCCCATACCTAATCGGGAAGACAGGATTCGAACCTGCGACACCTTGGTCCCAAACCAAGTACTCTACCAAGCTGAGCTACTTCCCGCGTTAAATAAAAAAATGCACCCTAGAGGAGTCGAACCTCTAACCGCCTGATTCGTAGTCAGGTACTCTATCCAGTTGAGCTAAGGGTGCTCATCATTATATGCCGAGGACCGGAATCGAACCGGTACGATCGTTACCAATCGCAGGATTTTAAGTCCTGTGCGTCTGCCAGTTCCGCCACCCCGGCCTCTCTAAGCGAACGACGGGATTCGAACCCGCGACCCCCACCTTGGCAAGGTGGTGTTCTACCACTGAACTACGTTCGCATCGACCTCTTATTCTATATAAAAAAATGCCGGCTACATGACTTGAACACGCGACCCTCTGATTACAAATCAGATGCTCTACCAACTGAGCTAAGCCGGCTACTTTCTATTATGCGGGTTAAGGGACTTGAACCCCCACGCCGTTAAGCGCCAGATCCTAAATCTGGTGCGTCTGCCAATTCCGCCAAACCCGCAAATAT
>NZ_LNVH01000007.1:0-140822 GCF_002093575.1 Streptococcus oralis subsp. tigurinus
TTGGTTGTCCTTATCATCCCATGCTTTCTTCACAGAAACTGAAGTTTTGGCTGGAGTGTATTTGTTTGTAAATACAAGATCTTTTGCTTCTTTTGAAGCCGTTGCTTTCAATTCAGTTGCGCTGACTTTTTCAACCGTTACTTCAACTTCTTGAACGGTCTTATCGTAAGTGATTCCTGCTTCAGATCCAGCAACTTCTGAGATAGTGTACTTGTGAGTTCCTACTTGGCTTTCATCATATGAGATTGGTGAGAAGGTCACTGTTCCGTCAGTAGCGTTTGTCACTGTTTCGACAACACTACCGTCTTCTTTCTTCAATTCGAAGCTGTATTTACCTGCTTCAAGATTCTTACCTTCAAGAACTTTCTTAGCTCCAAGAGTGACACTTGTAGCTCCCGCTGGTGTGTAAGTATTTTCGAATGCTTTTTCATCGTCGTAAGCAACGGTTGCTTCAAGGACACCTTTACCATTGTCCGCTACAGTTACTATAGCTGTGATGGTCTTAGTATCGTACTGGATACCTGTAGCAGTACCCGCTTTTTCAGCAATCTTATAAGTATAAGTGCCTGCTTTGTCGAATTCCAATTCTGAGAACTTAACGTTTCCGTCTTTGTCATTCTTCACGGTTTCTTTCACATTACCGTCTTGGTCTGTCAAAGTGAACTCAAATTCATCAGCTTTCAACTCACGTCCAGTCAACTTCTTAGTTACTTCAAGAGCTGCTTTTGCTTTTGAAGTTCCATAGCTGTTATTGAATTCTTTGTCCACTGGGTAAGTCACATTCGCATGAAGTTTTCCTTCGCCGTCATCTGTAACTTCTACTGTGACTTTAACTTCAAGATTATCGTAAGTCACACCATCAACAGTCTTACCAGCGTTTGTTTCAACAATGGTATAGTTGTATGTACCAGCTTTAGTATATTCGATTGGAGCGAATGTTACTTTACCGTCAGCAGTGTTCTTCACTTTTTGAAGTTCTGAACCATCTGCATCATTCTTCAAGACAAACTCAAATTCATCAGCTTTCAATTCACGGCCAGTCAACTTCTTAGTCACTTCGAGATTTGCTTTAGCATTTGCAGCTTTGTAAGTATTTTCGAAGTGTCTTTCATCGTTGTCATAAGAAACAGTTGCTTTCAGAGCACCATGACCGTCATCTGTTACTTCGATAGTCACTTCCACAGTCTTATTAGAATAAGTGATACCATTCTCGATTTGACCAGCTTTGTGTTCGTAGATTGTATACTGGTAAGTACCAGCTTTCTCGAATTCTAAATCCTTAAACTTGATGTTTCCATCTGCATCATTTGTAGTCTTTTCTACGGGATCACCTTCGTGATTTAGCAAGGCGAAGACAAACTCGCCACCTTTGAGCGGCATTGGAGTATTGGTGTTCTTATTGATAAATGATTTAGTTGCAGAAACTGGAGCTTTGACTTTTGCAGGGTTGTAAGTATTGGTGAAGGTTGTGCTATTAGCTGTACCATCACTGCTGTAGTCAACAACTGCAGTCAGTTTACCATGACCGTCATCTGTTACAGTTACTTTAGCTGTGACTGTCTTAGAATCGTAGGTAATACCATTTTCAGTTGTACCAGCTTTTACTTCCTTGATAGTGTAAGTATAAGTACCTGCTTCATCGAAGGTCAATTCATGAAACTTAACTTTTCCATCTGCATCATTTCTCTTAGTTTCAACTTTACCAACTTGGTCTGTCAACGTAAATTCGAACTCATTTTCTTGAGCTCCTGTCGTACGACCGGTCAACTGCTTAGTCACTTCAAGAACGGCCTTAGCATTAGTTGCTTTATAAGTATTTTTGAATATCTGAATTCCACCATCAGTAGCTCTATTCACTGCACCAGTAAGTGATGGTACAAGATTAGAACTAGGTGCTGAAGAGACCAAATTAGCTGACGGAAGTGCCACAGCAGTAATAGGATGATACAATACTGTCGCAACCAGTTTACCTTTTCCATCATCTGTTACACTTACTGTGACTGGTACTGTTCTAACATCGTAAGTCACACCATCGATGGTTTGACCAGCATTCACTTCAACAACAGTAAATTCGTATTCACCCGCTTTATCGAAAGGAATATCTTTGAAGACTACGCGACCAGCTGCATCGTTCTTAGCTCTTTGAACTTCTTGGCCATTTTTGTCTTTCAAGATAAATTCAAATTCTTCGTTTTGAAGAGGTGTTGGACGACCACCCACCAATTCTTTTTTGACTTCAATATCAGCCTTAGTTGGTGAAGTACCATAGGTGTTTGTGACAGTTAAATCAGCTGTTTGATTGGCTGTATAACCATCTACAGCAGTGACAAGATTGCCATCTTCATCGACTTCCATCACACTATAAGTGTACTTCACACCGTGCTCATCTGTCGCAGGAAGATCTGACCATTCTACAGCACCGTCTGTCTTAGGTACTTCTTTTTGGTCAGCATCTGTAACTGCTTCTGCAGTACCACCCTCTAGAGTACGATACAATTTAAAGAAGAGACTTGGGCGAATACTATCTGTTCCACCAGTCCAGACTTTATTAGCAGTTACTTTTGTTTTTGGAACCTCATAAGTGTTGGTTACTTGTGTCTTGTCTGCATTGTAAGAGACGACGTAGTTATGATCGTTAGATGCGACTTTCTCTCCTTCTTTCAAAGGAAGTTCAGTAGTATCTTGAAGCTCACGAACAGAATAGATTAGTTTTGTTCCATCAACATCATACTTAGGAAGTTGTTTCGCCCACTTGTAAGTATAAACACCATTGGATTCTGTCACTTCTGGAGTATAGCTACCAGAAACAGGTTTAGAATCCTCAATAGTCTGTCCTTCTTTATGGACATACAAGCCGAGCTTAACTTTCTTATAATCTGTAGATTTCCCACCTACCCAAGTCTTAGTAGCTTCAAAGTCAACTGTCTCACGTTTGTTAGAGATGTTTAGAGGAACACCCTCTTTTTTCATCTCTACTTCAAACTCTTGACTATTAACGATGTAACCCGACTTCGTTTTCTTTTCTTTGACAATATACTTGCCATCATTGAGGGCCTTTGAGAGAGCAACTCCGTTTTCATCCGTTACTACGGTCTCAACTACTTGATTCTTTGCTTTATCAATAATATCAAACTCAACACCCTTTAGCTTAACCTCTGCATCAGCTTCATCGAATTTTGTGATTTTAATTTTACCAGCAATATCAGCTGTGACTGACGCACCTGCAGCCTTAACCGTTTTCAGCGTTACAGCACTCTCTTTACTTGTATTAATCTTATCACCCCATTTTTTCCACGTTAACTGGGGCTCATTATCAATCAAAAATTGTGCTGAATTCTTAATCTCAGAGGTATCAGCTGGTGAAGTTGTCGCATATTCAAGAAAGAAACTCTTCTTTCCCATATTAGTTGGCATCAGCAATTTAAAACTACGCTTACCATTTGTCAGTGTAAGCAAAGCTGTATTATCAGAGTCCTTTTTATATTCTTCAGGATCAGTCGTTATTTTATAGGGTTTAATTTTCCGTTTAAGATTGGCAAAATTCGTATTTGTTGTATCAAACTCCGATTCATTTAGTGCAAAACTACCATCTATATAAGAAGCAAATGCCCCTAAACTAATATCATCAGTTATTTCAATGGTTTTATTCTTTAAATCCTGTTGAGATCGGTTAATCCGTACATAATAACCTGCTTTTGCAAGACTTCCGTGATTCCAGCCGCCTTTGTAAATGACCTCTCCTTCAACAGGAGCCTGTTGCGTTTTCAAAGTCTTGAATGTAATTATTTGCGTTTTACCTCCCGGCAAAACGTAGGTAACTATCTTATCTTCTTTTGTGACTGTCTCTTTTGCACTAGCAAAGAAATCCCCACGAATATTCTGTTTATCCTCTACTTCACTATTAAAAGTGAACACCAATCGATGTTTGGCACTCTCTACCCTCACATTCCCTATAGTCTTTCCTGATATTTTATCTTCCAACTTGAGGGTTCTATCCTCTAAACTCAGATTAGAAGGAGCTTCTACTATAAAAAAATCTCCCTCCTTAATCTCATTTGCTGTTACGTTTGGAAATGAAAATTCTCCCGAATACTTTAATGCAACTGTAGTATCATTTTCACCATGATAACCCGTTGACTCATCTCCAGTAGAGGCAATCGCTAATTTCAAGTTCTTAAGTATTACCTTATTTGTAATATCAGTTGCCGCATGTGCTTCACCCACCGGGAAAAGCATCATCAAGAATAAAAGAGGGAACACTAGAAAACCGAGATATTTTTTTATCTTATCCATTATGACCAACCTTTCTATTTGTATATCGATAAAAAATTAAGTATTCAATTCTACGTACGCAACACCTCCACAATATAGTGACGTATCCATAATAACACCATGCTCTATTCTTGATAAAATTATATTCACTTACAGCACATAATATAATAGAACTTATCAGGTTTATTATATCATATATATTTTAATTAATTTATTTCATTACTAAAGAATTTATTTACGAAATGTCAACTTCAAAGAATTCATTCCTTTGATATTTCTACTCCCTTTCAATAAATAATGTCACTTTATTCATAAAACTAAATATAGCCAATTTATTAATCTATATGCTGTTATAAGATTTAATATAGTAGAAATATATTAAAGCAAAAGTTTAGAACATAACAAAAAGTGAACTAAACAGAATTCTGATTGTCCCAGAATAGTTTGGTTCACTTTTTATTTAATCTATTAGATTTTCAAAATTCATAATGAAGAGCTTTTAAAATATAAATCTATTTTGTCCCCATCTCTTCATATCATAGAAATTCTAATCCTCTTTTTTGCCTTTAGTGGCTACTAGTCCTGCACCCAAACCAAGAAGAGCTAAGCCTGCTGCTAGGGCTGCTTGACCTTCTGCACTTCCTGTATTTGGTAACTGCTCTTTTTGAACCGGACCAGCTGCACTTGAAGTGTTTTGTTTTGTATCTGCTTTTTCTGATACTTGTGGTTTTGTAGATTCTTGAGGTACTGGTTTAGTCGTTTCACCAGCCGTACCTACTTCTACGATGCGATCCTGAGCCACGACTTTATCATAGCTTTCTTTTTCAGTTCGCTTGCCATTTTCAACTTCGATCAAGTGAACACGGATACCTTTTTGTCCTTCTTGGAGAACACGGGTTTGACCTGCTGGAAGCTTATCGTTCTTTTGTTCCTGAACCTTGAAGTCAATTGTTTCTTCTTCGATTACAAGTTCTGGTCTGTTAAGGACAAGGTTCTTCACTTCATCTTCTGGAAGGGAGGTTCCTGGTTTCGTTCCAACTTCTACGATGCGATCCTGAGCCACGACTTTGTCATAGCTTTCTTTTTCAGTTCGCTTGCCATTTTCAACCTCGATCAAGTGAACACGGATACCCTTTTGACCTTCTTGGAGAACACGAGTTTCACCTAGATACAACTTATCAGACTTACGTTCCTGAACCTTGAAATCAATTGTTTCTTCTTCGATTACAAGTTCTGGTCTGTTAAGGACAAGGTTCTTCACTTCATCTTCTGGAAGGGAGGTTCCTAGTTTCGTTCCAATCAAGACGATGCGGTCTGTCGGAGCTTCTACCACTTCACGAAGTTTTTCTTCCTTACTTCCATCAGGATTAATCGCTGTGAAGATCCGTTCTTTACCAACTTTTCCTTCTTGTTCTACACGAGTTTCACCTAGATACAGTGTTGAATCCTTTTTCTCAACTGTCTTGTAGGCCAAATCTTTTTCAACAAATTCGAGTTTTGGAAGTTCCTCTTGTACAGCAGCTACAGTCTTCTCAGAAACTGGTTTTTCCTTAGTCAACTGAATACGGTATTCCTTGACTTGTTTTCCACTTTCTGAAACAAGACGAACAAGTACTGGAAGGCTATCGTCTCCGTTATCTACAACTGTTGAAGCCACTTGGTCTGTTTCCTCAACTGAAACTTTTGGACGTTGTCCGCTATAAGTTACTTGATAGTCTTGACGGTTTTCAGCGAAATCAGGAAGTTCTTTTCCATCTAAAAGAATCTTCGATTGCGTACTTTCTTGAGGCAATTCACTCGGTGCAAGGAAGGTCATCTCAATCATCGCAACACCGTTCTTGTCTGCTTTGCGCTCCATGCGCCATCTCATAGCTTTGGCTTTCACGGCTTTAAATGTTACGTTGATTTCATCACCAGCTGCGATGTCTTTATCCGCACGATAAGGAACAGCTTCCCAATTTTCTGGATTGTTGAATGGATGGGCTGCATCGTAGGCTTGGTAGTTTGAATAGTAGGTAGGTACTTCAAAGTCTGGGCCAATATAACGTTCCAAAACGAGTTTAGATGGGGCATCCGTACCACTATCTGCAAAGAAATGAAGTTTGGCTTGCGCAACAGTCCGTTCTACAATCTTCCCATTTTCACGGAAGATCACACCTGCTGATACTTCTGGATTAGAAGATGGTGTTGGAGACCAGTTTGTCCAACGACGATTTTCTGAATGATTTCCGTCATTGAGATAGTCTACACGGTCATGGGAGTTTCTATCAATGTCGTTAGTGGCTGAAGCAAAGGCGCGGTTACTATTTTCATCATACTCTGGGTTATTTGAAAGAGCTTCACCAAGTTTGTCTGTCACTCGTACAGTGAACTCAGCAACAAGATCACTACCAAGGACACGACCTCGAACGGTAAATTGACCTGCTTTTGTCAGCTTTTCTGCTGGAACTTCTTCCCATTCTACTGCCAAGTCTTTTGTTTCGTAACCGTCTTTACCTGTGAAATAAACAGGAACCTTAGTTGGCAATTCAAGTGGTTGTCCTACTTGTAGCAAGCGAGCTTGTTTGACCGCAGCAACTGCTTTACGAGAGAGCAAGTCTTTATTGCTTGTGAAGTGTAGACGGTATTCTCCTAGGATGTCCCCATTTTCAGCTTTCGCGATAACACGAACTGGCTCACCTTCACGAACACTTGGAACGACGGTAGCGAGACCATTGTTGCTAACACTTGCTGTTACTGAAGGAACTTTTCCATCTACAGACTCAAGATAGTAGTCTGTCAAATCTGGGTTGAAGTTTGCTAAGTCTTTACCGTCAACTTGGATTTTCGTTTGCCCTTGTTTGGCTGCTGCGACTTGTTTCGCAAAAATTTGTACTTCTGTGATAGACGTTCCTTTCTTGCTATCAAGTCGAACCATACGAATGCGAACCGCATAGGTCTCAACTTTATCAAAGCTGAAATGATTCATTTCTCCAGCTTTTAATTGAGTTGGTGCTTTGAGATTGCTTACCTCTTTCCAGTTTGCAGGATCATTAAAGGCATGGTTTTCCTCACCTACAAAGCTAGGGTTTTTAGGGGCTGTTGGAACGGTCTTACCGACATAATATTCAATCACATAAGACTTCGGTACACCAACTCCGTGGTCTTCGTGGAATCCGACACTTAGATTATCAACTGAACGTTTGCTCAAAATACCTGAATCTCCGAATAGGACACCAACTGAAGCTTCTGGATTAGTACGGTTCCAGTTTGTCCAACGGTTAGCTGGGCGGTCATTAAAGGAAATCAATTTATCGTTGACGTTTGAAACAGGATCAGTTGGATTTGAGTCTGAAGCAAAGGCAAGTGGCAATTCTGAACCGGTCCATTGGTCAGAAATATTTGCTCCCTTCTCAGTTTGAGCAGATACGCGAACATGAAGTTTAGTTGTTAATTGCGTACCTTCTAGGCGACCATTAACTGTAAAGACACCTTCCTTGGCGTATTGGTCTGATTGAATCGCATCCCAAATAACCTTAGCTGATGAAACGTGACCATTTGAATCATAGGTACGAACGCTTTCTGGTAATTGCGGCGCTTCTGCAATTGGGGTCGTCACACTGACTTCTTCAACTGAAACGATGCCTTCTACAGAGACTTTTGCACGCGCTTCAAGATCAAGACCTTCAACTTTACCTAGAACTTCAAAGGTTTGATAGTGGTCGAGTTTTTCTTTTGGAATGGCTTGCCATGTGACTTTGTGGGCTTTAGGGAAACCTTTGTCATACTCAACCGTTACTGTTGATGGAAGAGTAGGTTCTTGATGCAAGTCTGTTACTACGTTTACTGGCCGGATAGATTGGGCTACTTTTTTCTCAGTATTGGCCTGAATCGTGAGATCGATTTGACCTGTAGCCCCCTCATATTCTGCTTTGAGAGTGACTGTTCCTGGCTTATGTAACTCAAGCATTCCTTTACGAACTGCGACTTCCCCTTCACCACTTGTAGAGAAGTTCACCTTATCTGCTGGTAGAACTGCTTGTGTTCCATCTTGATAGTGAGCACGAACCGACAATTTGACTGTTTGGTCTTCTTTGAGAGCATCAGCTTTCTCCACTTGTAGGCTCAAATGATCAATTTTTGGCGCTTCTTCGAGGAACTGAATAGCATACATTTGAAGAGGGCCACCATCATTTGGTTGAACAAAGATGCTTGCACGCATGCCGTTTGCTGCGCTTGCTTGGACTACAGTAACATCCGCATTTTCAGCACTTGCTGCGACTTTTGGTAACTTAGCTCCATAAGCAAGAGTGCGGTATTGCATTGGTTTTTGACTAGTAAGTCCTGTGACAGCTTCATCACCAACCGTCACAGTTGGCACTACAGGTGCTGCAGGCTCGCCTTCTTCTACTACAAGGGTAGCATGAATGGTTTCGCCAGCTAATTGACCAGTCATTTGTATACGTGATCCTGCGACTGAAAGTTTGGCTTTATCTGCCTCCGCAATCTCCCACTTATCAACTTCGTATTCTTGAATGCTTCCATCCGTTACAGCGATAGAAACGTATTTATCAACTGCATTCAAATCTGTTCCTGGGGCAACACGTTTTACAGTAGGCAGTTCTTTCGCAATTGCTAGAACCTCAACACGAGCCTCTACCTCTCGTCCGTCAGCCGTGCCTTTGACCGTTACAATACCAGGCTTGCTCACATCAACTGAAGACCAAGTTACTGGACGTTTTTCACGACTGCCATCACTGTAGATAAAACCGACTGTCTTCGGCATTTTTGGCTCTTTCTCAATAACAGTACGTACTTTTGGTACTTCTGTCCCGAGAACGGTCTTTTCTTGGTCTTCTTTTTTACCAGTAAAGACAGTTACTTGACCAGATTTCAAGAGATCTGAATGGGCTGTTAGAGTGAATTTACCTGCTTGCTCAGTTGATTTAACAATGGCAACCCCTTTACCGTTAAAGGCTCTGCGAATCCAAGAACCATCTGCTTGTGCCTTGTAGCGTTCACGACTGGCTTGTTCCCCATTGTCGACACCGACAAGTTGACCTTGGCCATGCAATTGGAAGCGAACCAGATTATTGGCAGTTGGTACCACATTTCCTTCACTGTCAACGATTTCGTAGTAGATGTAAGTCAAGTCTTTTCCATCTGCTGCGATTGCGTGTTCTTCCTTGATGAGACGAACACCTGCTGGTTGACCTGCAGTCGTGATCTTGTCACGTGCAATTTCTTTTCCAGCTTCATCACGAGCTACTGCTTCTAAAGTACCTGGTTGGTAAGCAACCTTCCACTCAAGGTAGAGTTCCTTGGCATTGGCGCCTTCTTGGTAAGTTCGTCCATCGCTAGTTTGTTTTTTGTTGAAGGTCTTAACTCCGAGAGATTGACCGTTCAAGAACAATTCAACACTTGCAGCATTAGAATAAGCGCGAACTGGAATCTTTCCTTGTGCATCTTCTACTTTAGAGGCCAAGTCTCTATTCTCCCAGTTCCAGTGAGGAAGAAGGTGAACCATCGGTTTCTTCTTGGCAGAAACCCATTGGCTTTGGTAGAGGTAAAAGTCATGTTTTGGAATACCGGCTGTATCTACGATACCAAAATAAGAGCTCTTAACGGGAGTTTGGTTTTGGTTGTGCCATGGTGTAGGTTCACCGATATAGTCCGTACCTGTCCAGATAAACTGTCCAGCATAGCCAGCGTTGTCACGGTCAAAGGTCCATGAAGCGGTTGCCGTTTTACCCCAACCAACACGATCATTTCCATAATCTGACTGTTCATAGTTACGATAAGCTTGGTTGCTATGTACCAATTCTTGTTCAGGACGATAATAGCTACCGCGTGTACGGGTTGCTGAAGATGTTTCCGAACCATAAATCAACCAGTTTGGATGTTTCGCACGAAGTTTCTTGTAGTTGTCTTCTGAATAGTTGAAACCAACTGCATCCAGTTCATTAGCAATTTTCTCATGATCACCGCTACCATCACCAAAGCGGAACTTATCTGCTCCCATAGTAACATAACGTGTAGTATCAACATCTTTAATCACTTTTACTAAGCGTTTAACCGTTGCAAGAGAGTGAGCCTTTCCATCTGCTTCACCAATTTCATTCCCGATAGACCACATGAAGACAGCTGGGTTATTTTTATCTCTTTCGACCATGGTACGAAGATCATAGTCAGACCACTTTTCACCTTTTCTAGCTTCTGGGTGAGTGGCATCTTTTTCAAAGAAACGCCCGTAGTCATAAGGTTTCTTTCCATTATACCACGTATCAAAGGCCTCTTCCTGAACCAGCAAACCAAGTTCTGCTGCGATTTGCAAAGTCTGTGGACTTGCAGGGTTATGAGTTGTACGGATGGCGTTAACGCCCATCTCCTTCATTTGTTTGAGACGACGGTATTCTGCCTTATAGTTTTCTTCTGCTCCAAGCGCTCCGTGGTCATGGTGCAAGGAAACACCATGGAATTTAATGCGTTCACCATTCAAAGAGAAACCTTCATTTGGAGTCCAATGATAGTAACGGTAACCAAACAAATCTTTCTTAGCATCGACTAATTGACCATCACGGTAAACACGCGTAATCAATTCGTACAAAGCAGGTTTATCATTTAAAACTGTCCAGAGTTTTGGTCTTTCAACTTCTAGAATCGCATCAAGGCTTGTTGACTCATGTGCTTTCAGGGTACGGCTAGCTGTACGAACCAAGCCTGTTACAGCCTGGCCACCACGTTCAACGATTTGATACTCTGCCACCAGTTCATGGTCTTTATCATCTGTATTGACGATTTTGCTGGCTACATGAGTTTCAACCTTGCCATGTTGCTGTTCTTCCAGTTTTGGTGTTAAGATAGTTGTTCCATTTTTCTCAACATGAACCTTATCTGTCACTTGCAAGGTCACATCACGGTAAATACCGCTACCAGAGTACCAACGGCTACTTGGTTGTTTGTTAACCGCATGGACAGCAATCACATTCTCACGACCATCTTTGTGAAGGTATTTGGTGATATCGTATGAGAACTGGTTATAACCATTTGGATAATGCCCCACTAACTGGCCATTGACATAGACTTGAGAGTCCATATAGACACCATCAAAGGTCACACGAACATTTTTCTTGAGATCTTTTTCATCAAGTTTAAAGGTCTTGCGATACCAAGCTTCACCACCATTGAGCTGTCCACCCTCATTTTGGGCAGGTGACTGATGGTCAAAATCGTTAAAGATACTCCAGTCGTGTGGGAGATCCAATTTTTGCCATGTTGATACATCGGCATCTGATTTCACAGCTTCTTTAGGATTCGCATTGAGTTTAAAGTGCCAATTTTGATTAAAATTCACTTTTCTATCTTCAATCATTTGATTCACTTCTTCATTTGTCGCAGCTTTCAACTCTTCCTTGACAGGCTTTTCTTGACTTGAAGCTTGAGATTCTACCTTTGGAGCTGTTTCTTCAGGTTTTAGAGATGCTTTCTCCTCTTTTGGAGCTACAGGTTCATCTTCTTTCTTCTCGGGTTTGCTTGCTTCAATTTGAGTAGCTTGACTTTGATCTACACTTACAGCCTCGTTATTCTCTACTACTGCTTGATCATGTTTTTCCTCCACTGCTGGACTTTCCTCTTTTGGTTGTTCTACAGTGCGTGCAATAGGAGTTTCATCCGCAAAAACTGGTGATTCTCCAACAACACTTCCTCCAAATAGAACAGCACAGGTTCCAATCATGACAGAGCAAGCTCCTACGGCAAACTTACGAATGCTGTAGACTCTTTTACGATTCCAAAAGCCTTTTTCCATAAAATCCTCCTTTAGTAACCGCTTCCATTTTCTTGTAAACGTATTACTTTTCATAGCCTTTTACCCTTATTCTATAAAATAATATAGGAAATTTCAATAGCCTAAACACAAAAAATCATATTTTTGATTGTTTTTTCTATAATTTGTAGAAAAGTTTAAAAATCTGAATGTTCATTTAGTGAATGGTTTTACTAAAAAGGCGGTGGGACAGAAATCGATAGACAAAGTCTCGATTTCGTAGTCCCAGCCTCGCGAGGATGATTAGGAGCTTTTTGGAGTCTAAAAGACGAACAAAAAGTTCAATCAGCTACCGCGTCAAAGTTTGATTGCTAAAAAAAGTAAGGTCGGGATCTTTTGTCCCAACCTCTTTTACGGACTATCAAACTGGTATTTCCTTATAGATTATTGACTAGATTTTCCCTTTTCCAAAAGATTGACCATCTCATTTTTACGCTCTTCTAGCTCGGCAATTTGCTGGAGTAAAAGTCCTGAAAAATCACAATTAAGCTCTTCAGTTTCGCTACTATTATACCAATCCAAAGCTACTATGTGATTGTCCTTATCAAAGCAGAAAATTACATCTCCATCACCGATGATAGACAGAAATGGAATATAATCCTCAAAGCCCAGAGCGTGTAATTCCTTGGTTTTAATTCGAATATCTAAGAAATCTGGGATGCCATTTGCAATTCCAAAAACCTTAATACCTCGACAGAAAGTCCAAAAAGGGGCTACATCGTAAGCCTTGGCTCTTGGCCATAGCTCTTCTCTGACTTCCATAAAGAGACCTCCCAGAGATGACATGGTGAATTCCCTGAAATCTTCTGGCAGACGAATGCCGTATTGATTTTCAAAATCCTGAACATCTTCTTCCGATGGTTCATTGCCCATGCAGGCGACAACCTGATAAGTTTCCTTATCATAGTGACGAAAATACTCATAAACTTCCTTGAGTGCCATTATTTTAATCCTTTTTACTCAGAAATAGTAACTACAAATCCATCTGGCAAGATGACTTGCTGACCATCTTCAAACTGACAATGACTCGCTAAACCAACTGAATCTCTGTCTAAGATAACATTCTCCTTAGACTGATTAAAGATAGCCTGAACTTCTTTTCCTTCGTAGGTCCATTTCAAGGAAAGAACATATGGTTTCACTTCTTGCAAGCTATATGAACCATGCTGAATCATGCTTGCAACTTCTTTACGGACTTGGATTAATTTCTTCATGAAATTTAGCATATCATTGTCCTCAGACACACGGTCCCAAGGCATGACACGACGGCAATCAGGGTCTGGTCCACCAATTAGTGCTAGCTCTGTTCCGTAATAGATACAAGGAGTCCCTTTTTGAAGGTAGAGGAAGGTTAAAGCAGCCTTGACATGTTGGAGATTTCCTTTGGCAGTTGTAAGAATACGCTCTGTATCGTGAGAATCCAGGAGATTTAACATAACCTCTGAGATTTGTTGCTTGTAGTACATTGACTGGCTATTGATTTCTGAAATGAACTGCTCTGTCTTTTTATGCTGACGCAAGAAATAATCCTTGATACTTTCAGAGAGCGGGTAGTTCATGACTGCATGGAACTCATCTCCTTTTAGCCAAGGCTGAGACGTATGCCAGATTTCACCTAAAATATACAAATCAGGCTTTTTAGCGAGAACTGCCTTTCTAAAATCTTTCCAGAACTGATGGTCAATTTCATTGGCAACGTCCAAGCGCCAAGCATCAATATCAAAATTCTCAATCCAGTAAGTTGCAACACTGAGAAGATAGTCTTTGACTTCAGGATTTGCTGTATTTAACTTAGGCATATAGCTAGCAAAGGCAAAGGTATGATAAGGGAGTTATCTTGGATTCTGAAGTTTATCCTCTGTAATTGGAAACTCTTGAATATGGAACCAATCTTTATAAGGGGAATTTTCTCCATTTTTTAGAACATCCTGCCATTGGGCAGACTGGTAGCCGATATGATTGAAAACAGCATCTAGCATAATCTTAATGCCACGTTTATGAGCTTCCTCGACTAAATTAGCAAAGACTTCTTTATCTCCAAAGTGACGGTCAATTTCAAAATAATCCGTCGTATCGTACTTGTGATTGGTCGTTGCTTCAAAAATCGGACATAGATAAAGTCCAGTGATTCCCAAATCTTTTAGATAGTCTAGATGGTCGATAATCCCTTGTAAATCTCCACCAAAAAAGTCATCCCTATTAGGTGCAATGACAGCATCCCACTCTCGAGCTCCATCTGGAGTCAAATTAGGATTTCCATTAGCAAATCGTTCTGGGAAAATCTGGTACCAAACGGTATTTGAAACCCAGCTAGGAACCTGACATCCGTCGATTTCATGAATATAGGGAAACTTAAAGCCATTTCCTTCCGCATCCAAGTTTTCTTGAGTATGTTCCACACAACCCTTATCACCGTAGAAAATACCTTGACCTTCCTCATCAAGGAGTTCAAAGAGATACTGAATCCGTGCAAAATCAACCGATACTGTAACCTGCCAATAATCAAACAAGGCGTCTGAAGTTACTTTAGTCATTTCTTTCTTGGCTTCATACTTATCCTCGATGAAGATAAAGGGATCTCCATAATGTAAAATGACCTGCTGGACATCATTTTTCTTGGTTCTGATTCGGATATGTAGCTGACCTTCTTTGTAAAGATAAGCATACTCTGATTCTTGTCTATGATAAATGGCTGTTAATTCCATGTCTTGTCTCCTAAATAATCTATCATCAACAAAAACGCAAACGTTTTCATAATTGCTATTTTTAGTATACTATTTTAAGATTCGATTTGCAATACTTGGTCAAATTTGACAAGAAAACAGCTCAAAATAAATACTGTAGACTAATCAAGAAATATCAGCACCTATCTATAAAAAGCTCCCAAACTCAGCCTCACAGCCTAGTCAATCCGACAAAGGGCAAGTTCTTTTAATCCTCTGTCATACAGGAAGGTTAAACAAAAGTTGTCTGTTATATTTTGAAGCTTGTGTTTACTCATTCCTCTAGGCAAGGCTATATCGCACAATTCTCTCGTTGCCAGAGAAAATAGCTTTTGTTTGCCCTTCCAATCATCATTCTTAAATAGGGGGCTCAGGATAATATAAGGCGAATCCGTAAAAATTCCATTGACACCAGCTTTTTTACCTAAAGCCTTTAAATGTTCAGATTCTAATAACTTTTCGATAATACGACCATCACTAGAGATTTTAACAAGAGCATAATAGTCCATGCCCCATTTATTGACAGAGGTTTGACTTTCTCCAGAGCTAAAGGCATAGAGCTCTTGCTTCCAAGATTTCATACTATCGATTTTAGGACAAAAACTTGAGTTCGTGTCGTGGTGATTTAACTCTTTTTTATCAATATGCGAATAAGTGGTCCACTTCGCCTGCTTTTTCTCTCGATCAAATTTTAAAAGGGCAAAGTTTCTTGCCTGATTTGTATAAACTTGATTTTCAAAACACACGGGTATCTGGTCGCTATCTGATACGATTTGAAAATATCTCTCTTGTGCCTTTTTAGGAAGTATACTTTGCGGATCCTTTATGGCAATGATTTCTGGATTAGAAAAATCACCAGTATAATAGACTATTTCCTTGCCAGCCTTGATGATGCCAATATTTTGTCCATCTGTAAAGAGTAGAGGCTCTTCCTCCCAAACATGGTCACAATACCAAGCATCTATCTCCTTCACACCCAAAGGTGATACTTCAAGCAGACAGTAGAGATTGAAAGCTTCCTTCTCACTGGTCAAGACAAAGGCTCTACCATCATGTAACATGACAGAATTGAAAACACTATTATAGTCCTTGTCTAGTTCCCATTTATTCAATAGACTTAACTTTAACTTCCCCATTTTCTCTCTCCTAATCCATCACCACTCGTTGATGGCAAATAGAATGGCTGATCTAATATTTCTTAGCAATTGATCTGAAAGTTCATCGTATACTTGACCCAGTCCCTTATCTTGTGCCAGCCATCCAGGTTCATCATTCCAGGAGCCCATTCCTCCAAAAACATCCGCTGAGCTTGCAGCTCTAAATATGCTTAGATGTTGCAGTGGAATTTGAGGTTCTGCCAGCCCTTTACCAGATTCTGGGTCTAGCAAAAAATTTCTAGCAGATTGAAAGACTTTGGCAAAGTTGTCACATTCAATTTTAATTGCTAGATTTTCTATACGAGTCAATATGTCCTTAAATTCTTCGATATTATTTTCATAGTGGGGAATGTCTTGAGAAGACCTTTCCCATTCATACTCGGTGTAGGTAACATCCCAGCCCCTACCTGCGGAAGCAGATTTCCAATTTGGTAGGAAATAACCTGCCTTCCCATCTTTATAAAAACAGAGAATTGAACTCTGTGTTGTATTGGAGAAGCCTAAAATACCTCTGTCTTCAACTGAAATAGGACAAAATAATTGTAAGTCCTTCAAACCTTTTTCCTTAAGATTTTCAAACCAATCAGATACAGAAAGTTCTGTAGCTTCCCCATTCTTTGACGGCAAAATTTGAAAGCTCAATTTATTTGTATATTTTTCAGGCTTATAGCATATTTCTTTACCACTTTTTAAAGCCTTCCTAGCTGCCGCCACGATACAGGCTATCTGATACATTTGTCCGTTCATATGATCTCATCCATTATCCCTTCAATCAGATTTGTAAGGCTTTCAGCCGCATAGATCACCTGGTCAGGATCATGGATGTAGCAAATAACCTGACCTTCCTGAGCCTCCTGGTCTGGATCAAAATCCAGCATAAGATAACAAGAGTCACAATACTGAGCAAAAGGAAGCCATTTTTTATTAAAAAGATAGGGCTTTATTCTACTATCATGCATGTTTTCTAGGTCTTGACTAGAAAAATAGTCGGGAAATTCGGTTAACAGAGCATCTCTATTTTGAAAGTACTTTTTACAAGTCTCAATTTCCTGTAGACTCATGAGAGAAAAAGTAAAATCTCTCTGGTCAATTACACAAGGTAAAATAGAGAGGTATTTACTCCCATTTTTATAGCTATAAAGCTCTTTGAAGTCACTAGGTAGACGAATGCCAAATATTTCCTCAAAGGCTTGAAGCTCTTCCTCAGAAGCACCAGAAATACCCTGATAATCTTCCAGATATCCTTCCTCTACAGGATCATCCAAATCCCAGTCTTCAAAATACTCACAAATATAAGTTTCTATTTTTTTAACTTGGTCAATTAGTTGCATCATTTCACCATGATTTCTTTATTTTATCTGTCTTCCAATGCTTTTTACCGCTTATAACTTGTTTTTTCTAGGAGAAGGGGTTCAGGATTTTGCTTAATCCAAGTAATAGCTAGCTGACACAGGCGGTCTAGGCGAGGCTCGTCATCAAAATCTTTCCCATGAACTTGAGCAATAAGCTCTTTAGTCTCTTCTAATTTTTGATCTGAAAGGGGGATTCCTAGAGACAAGTATTGAGGGAGAGCTTGAAGCATTTTTCTATAGTCCCTGTCCCAGTTGACCCCACCATTGCGATCCAGTTCATCTCGGACTCGACCTGGTATACGAATAACTTCTCCCTGAACAGTTTTGGCTGCTCCACTTGAAGGAATCAAGAAAGACCATAGTTCCTCATATTGCTCCTCCCAGCTACCTTCTTTTACGAGAATCGGAGAAACTCCATCGTGGGTTATTCGTTTGGCTACCGGCTTGACATCAAACAAAGCATAAAGTTTTTCTAGACCCTGATCTGCTGCTTCTAGATAGTCGGGATTGATCCCTTCTCTATGAAATTCAAAATCTTTACCGATATTTTCGACCTTTTCTTTCATAGCAGATGTTTTCTTAGCACCTGCATCCAACAGCATAGAGGCAATTTCAGCTGTTTGGGCAATATAAATTCCCCGACAGACAGTGAGAACGGAGTCTAGTGGAGTCTGTCCCCTATCATTTTTAGGGTTAACATCTGCTCCCTTTTCTATGAGAAGTGCAACGGTCTTAGGATGAAAAAACTCAGCTGCCATATGCAGAGGTGTATTTCCATAAGTATTGCTTTTTTCAATATCTGCCCCCAATTCGAGCAAGAGTTTTACAGTCTCTCTTCCCATGGTTGCCTGACGGTACAAAGGAGTCGCTCCATAATAATCAGGGATATTGATATCCAAGCCCTGTTCGACAAGCCAGATAACCAATTCATCCGGGACTCCTCCCATATGCAGAGGTGTACATAAGCTAAATCTTCCATCATGAGCGGTTAATTCACAACGGTCATAGACCGCTTTAAGGGCTTCAATATTTCCTTCATCCATTAAATCCTTAAACTCTTTTGGTAATGTAACTCTTTTCTTTGCCATATTTAGTTCCTTTCTTCTGATTTAGCATCTAGGACAAGCCAATGAAGTTTGTCAACCGTTTTCAAAGTCAGGACTTGTCCATCATAATCATTTTTCAACTCAAGACCGTTTTGCTCAATAGATATATGATTGTACCAGTGGTCTAGGCTGGCGTATTCCCCCGTATGAATGTTGATGAGCATACTCGTTATGGGATTCCAAGTCCCTTTCTTAACTGTTTCTGCTAAGAGGTAGTAAGCATCTAAAAATATGAGATTTCTCCCATAGATCCAAAAGGGTAGATCAAGCCTCAACAAAGGCAACTTGGCAGAAAAAATCTCATCACCGTGTGGGGGAACGGTTTCATAATGAAATTCTATCTCACTACCATAATAGGCAATCAGGGCTCCCTGACATCCGATATTTTGAGGAATCCCTTCCTCAGCTACAATAAATTCCATGACCTGCTCCTTCCATTTTCAATCATAAAACCCGACCAGACTCTGCCAAAATATCAAACTGGACGCATGACCTATTCTAGTCATCAAGTGGATGAAGTCACTTTCACAACCCTTCCAAACTGCAGATTGGGCCGTTCCCATGGCTCTAACAAATGCTAGAAAATCTGGTGTCAGCCATATTTTTTCATCATAGTTCATCTCTGCATCAAGAGCATAGACCGCCCCAGATTGACAATCCAGCAAAATAGTGTAGGGATCTCCATTTGCAATGATGATCAAGCCTCTTTCTTGTAGAGTCGAGTAATCGTGGTATTCCAAATTGCGATTGATCAGCCAAGTAAGACTAGTGTCGTCCCCATATCCAAACTGGTAACTTAAAAAACCGACCTGCCCCCAGTTATAGGCCAAAATATACTTCCTAAAAATCGGATCCAAATCTTGTATTTGCAGTTGTTTTTTCAAACGATCCAGTTCAGACACAGGCACTTCAGTATGGCTCAGGACAATTCCTTCTCTTATCTCAGGGTCAAGCCCTTGTATTGCTTCCTCAATAATGGAAATAATTTGGTCAATTGTCAATAATTCCATTGTCAACCTCCGGCTATACATAGGGCATTATCTAGGGTAAGCTAGCTAGTTTGGGACTTCATTTATCTAATGAACTTTCTTATCTCAATTATACTCCAAAACTATCAAATAGAGATAAACTACCAGTATTTTCAGGGATTATTTTTGATCAACAACTCCTCCTTATTAAAGCAAAAAGCCATTCCTCAAGGGAACAGCTTTCTCACTTATAATTAAAGATTCCCCCTGCCAACTTATCAGCTAGCTTAGGAAAGAGAGTATAAAACTTATGGGCTAGGTTCAATAAAACTGGGAGATTGAGTTCCCGTTTGTTTTTTCCTATGGTTTTGACAATCTTTCTAGCGACTGCATCTGGTTCTAAGAGAAAGCGGTCAACCGACTTGAGGTAGGTCCCATCTGGGTCTGCCTGGTCAAAAAAGGCAGTACGAATCGGTCCTGGATTAACCGTCGTGACATAGACACCGTAAGGTATGAGTTCGAGGCGCAGAGCATTTGAAAAACCAATGGCCGCAAACTTGGTTGCCGAGTAAAGGCTGGACTTGCTAGTCGCTATCAAACCTGCCATACTGACGATATTGATGATATGGCCTTTTCGGCTTTCTTTCATACGAGCTGCAAGACGACGAGACAGATTCATCAGGGCAAAGGTATTAACCTCAAACATCTGATGAATGTCCTTGTCAGAGATCCGGTCGAAATCTTCAAATATTCCATATCCAGCGTTGTTGATCAAAACATCAATCTTTCCATAACGGAGATAGAGGTCAGCTACCAGAGCTTCTAGGGCTGAGTCATCAATAATATCGATTTCAATCAATTCCACATTAGAATGATTTCCATATAGTTGGGCTAGTTTTTCTTTGTTTCTACCTAGTAAGATGAGTTGGTCATTTGGCAAGAGTTTGACCATTTCTTGGGCTAAGCCACCGCTAGCACCTGTAATGAGAATTGTAGACATATTTATCCTTTCTCAATCTTCTAAATTTCCACTTCTTCCAAGTCTTTAACCACATGGACATTCTCAAAAACAGTTGCTGCATCTTTCTTGAGCTGGCTGATATCTTTTGAGAGGAAACGAGCACTGATATGGTTGAGCAAGAGGCGTTTGGCACCTGCTTCTGCTGCTACTTGTGCTGCCTGCATATTGGTTGAGTGACCGTGATTGCGGGCAATTTTTTCATCTCCTTTGCCATAAGTCGACTCGTGAACCAAGACATCGGCATTGACAGCTAGACGCACACTGGCATTGGTTTTTCGGGTGTCACCAAGAATAGTGATAATCTTACCTGGACGGGGAGCTGAGATATAGTCAACTGCCCTGATTTCAGTCCCATCCTCGAGAACAACATCCTGACCGTTTTTGATTTTTCCAAAAAGCGGGCCGAACGGAACACCAGCAGCCTTGAGTTTCTCAGCATCCAAGGTACCTTCTAGGTCCTTTTGCATGACACGATAGCCAACACAGAAAATAGTGTGGTCCAACTCCTCTGCATACACAGTGAATTTATCGGTCTCAAGGATTTTCCCTAGAGAATCTTGGTCAAACTCATGAAAATGAATACGGTAAGGCAGGCGAGAACCTGACACACGTAGACTGGTTAAGACAAAGGACTTGATCCCTTGAGGTCCGTAGATGTCCAAATCTGTCTGCTCTTCATTGGCCTGAAAGGCACGGCTAGAAAGGAATCCTGGCAGGCCAAAGATATGGTCTCCATGCAAGTGAGTGATAAATATTTTGCTGACCTTACGTGGTCGGATTGTGGTTTCCAGAATGCGATTTTGAGTTCCTTCTCCACAGTCAAAAAGCCAAACTTCGTTAATCTCGTCCAAGAGTTTCAGAGCGAGACTTGAAACATTGCGGGCTTTAGAGGGCTGACCAGCCCCCGTTCCTAAAAATTGAATATCCATTCGATACTTTCTAATTAATCAATATATAACATGGCTGTGCGGTTTTCCGATCGGAAATAGCGCTTGCCAGAAAAAGCAGTAGCTTCCTGTAATAAATCCTCTTGACTGTAGCCTTTGAGACGTTTGCGACCATCCGCCAAACTTTCCAAATCCGTCAAAGCTGTGAGACTCTCCACGCTAACAACTTCCTCATCCCCGACAGGCTTCATGTAAATCTTTCCAGACTCTTCAAAGACAAGTTGATGGGGGAAAATTTGCGCAATCTCAAAAAGCAAGTCATCCGAGATTTCCTCTTCATTTTCAGAGAAAATCCGCCCCAGGCCCTCACTCTCATAGCAAAACCCAAAGGATTTACCAGACAGATTAAGACGAATAAAAGGCTTGTTTTCAAAGGTGAAACTTGGCTTAGTATTGTAGAGGTTCAGTTCCTGACTGACTTCTGAAAAATAATCCGTCGCAGCTTCAGGACTCTTTTTCTGGTAGAGTTCAGCAAAGTAGGCATTGACGACACTCGGAGGAGGTGTGATGAGAGCCAACTGCTCTTGCTCTGTTTTGCCAGCTAGAAGTTGATCTAGATAGACCTTATCCAGACTTGTATAACCTCCATACTTTAGAGCCAACGTTTTAATATCAGTCATAAAATTCCTCTAACCTCCATTTATTTTTCTCGGAAATGTAGCCTGTAATCACTTCTCCATCATCTTGGTAGTCACGTTCTTCAAGAATCGCCACACTTTCTAGATCATGTATCTTGTAAGACTTAGAAAAAGGCACGCGCAGGGTAAAGACTTCAAAAATCTCCTTGATCTTCTCCAAAAACAATGCTTGCAAGTTCTCACGACTATCCTCAGACTTGGCAGAAATGAGGGCATACGGCGTTTGAGTAGGCGTGAAATTCTCCACCAAATCCGCTTTATTATAAAGGGTCAGACGAGGAATATCCTCCATATCCAAGTCTTTCATGATAGACAGAACCGTTTTTTCATGCTCCTCGTGATAAGGATTGCTGGCATCGATGACATGAACCAGAAGGTCTACATGCTTGCTTTCTTCCAAAGTCGACTTGAAACTGGATACCAATTCAGTCGGTAAATCTTGGATAAAGCCAACCGTATCAGTTAAAGTCACCTGTAGATTGCCTCCCAGATGGATGCTTTTAGTTGTCGCATCCAGGGTCGCAAACAATTCATCAGCCTCATACTGGGTCTTGCTGGTCAAGGTGTTCATGATGGTTGATTTCCCAGCATTGGTGTAACCAATCAAACCAATCTTAAAGGTACTCGACTCCAGACGCTTTTCTCTGACTGTCGCCCGATTTTTCTCAACCACCTTGAGCTGGCGCTCGATATCTGTGATTTGATTGCGAACACTACGACGGTTCAGTTCCAGCTGGCTTTCACCAGGTCCACGGGAACCAATTCCCCCAGCCTGACGGCTGAGCATAATCCCCTGACCAACCAAGCGAGGTAAGAGATACTTGAGCTGGGCCAGGTGGACTTGGAGCTTCCCTTCATGGCTTCGAGCCCGCATAGCAAAGATATCCAAAATCAACTGCATACGGTCAATAACCTTAACTCCCAGAACTTCTTCTAGATTGACATTTTGCCGTGGAGTCAAACGATTATTGACAATGACAGTAGTAATTTCTTCTGCATCCACCATCCGCGCAATCTCTTCCAACTTACCAGAGCCAACAAAGGTCTTGGAGTCATACTTTTCCCGTTTTTGCCTGTAGCTATCCACAACGACTGCCCCAGCTGTCTTGGCTAGACTGGCCAATTCTTCCATAGAAAGGTCAAAATTGTCCATGCCCTGCAATTCCACACCGATAAGCAGGACCCGTTCCTCTTTTTTCTCCGTTTTAATCATCTAAAAACTCCTCTATCTGGCTTAAAATGCGGTCCTGCACGCCAGGCTCTCCTATCTGATAAAAGGTGACCTGCATGCGATTACGGAACCAGGTCAACTGACGCTTGGCAAAACGACGAGTCGCCTGTTTGAGACTCTCGCTTGCTTCCTCAAGAGTTTGCTCCCCACGGAAATAAGGAAAGAGTTCCTTGTAGCCAATGCCTTTGGCTGCCTGCACATCTGGATAATTTTCAAAAAGCCACTTAGCTTCACTCAAAAGCCCAGCATCAAACATCAGATCTACTCGGCGATTGATACGTTCATAAAGCTGGCTGCGCTCATCGTCCAAGCAGATAATCAGAGGTTCATAGGGACTTTCCTGATTTTCCAAATCCTGACCAAAATGAGCAATTTCCAAGGCGCGCATAGCACGACGACGGTTAAACTGGGGAATTTCAAGGCCTACTTTCTCCACAAGATGGGCTAATTCCTCATCTGATAAAGGCTCTAAACTAGCTCGATAGGCTAAAATATCCTCATGAGGTGTTTTCCCACCTAGATGATAGCCTTCAAGCAAGCTCTGAATATAAAGCCCTGTGCCACCAGCAATAATAGCAAGCTTACCACGGCTTTGAATATCCTCAATAGCCTTCTTAGCTTCTGAAACAAAATCAAAAGCCGAGTAAGACTCGGTCACCTCTCTGACATCAATCAAATGATGAGGAACAGCGGCTTGCTCCTCTGGGCTAGCCTTGGCCGTCCCAATATCCAACCCTCTGTATACTTGCTGACTGTCGCCACTGACCACCTCTCCACCAAAGCGCTTGGCCACTTCAATAGCAAGGGCTGTCTTCCCAACAGCAGTCGGTCCAACAATCACAATTATTTTTGTTTTCATCTTTTTTCCTTGAAAAATTCCCATTTTTTCGTTACTATTATTATATCACAAAAAGGTCAGTCAGAAAAATGCTACCTCTTGAGGAGCCTGACTGTTCGGGAAGATAAAGGAGGAAGACTCATGGCTAAAGGATTCGCTAAAGGTCTTGTAACAGGTGTCGCAGGCACTGTCGCTGCCGTTGCAGGTGCAGTATACGCAATTAAAAAGAAAGTGATTGAGCCAGAAGAGCAAAAAGCAGCTTTCATCAAAGAAAACCGCAAGAAAGCAGCTCGCCGCCGCGTATCACATTAAGCAACAAAAGAAGTTGAGCAATCTCAACTTCTTTTTTATTTTCTTAAATAGCTAGATCAAACTTCAGTTGCGGCTTAACCGGATCATAGTCAACCAACTCAAAGTCTTCCGCTTTGATATCAAAGAAATTGGTTCTATCAGGAACATTTAAAACCAAGCGTGGTTGGCAGTTTGACGGCTCACGGCGGAGCAATTCCTCTGCTTGTTCAAACTGATTATCATAGATATGAAGGTTGTTGATAAAGTAGAAGAACTTCCCAACCTTCCAGCCGAAATGCTTGGCAATCATCATCTGAAGAGCCACATACTGCATAGCGTTAATGTGGTGGGCCACCAACATATCGTTAGAACGCTGGGTCAAGGTCGCATCCAGATAGATTTCTCCATCTACTCGACGGACATCAAACATGGTCTGAAAGGCGCATGGAAGGAGGCCGTCTGTCTCCTCAAATGCTTGGTAATCCCAGAGTGAGATGATATTGCGACGATTCCAAGGATTGGCTTCCAGCTGCTTGAGAATCTTATTAATGATATCGTGTTTCTTAACGACTGCCCCATAACGCTCACCAATAGTTCCCGTATCTCCCACTTCCCAGTCATTCCAGTAGTGAACATTGTACTTGTTATTCAGCACTTCTAGGCTATTAGACTGATCTTGGTAAATCCAGAGTACTTCCTTGATGGCGGATTTGATTGCAATGGGACGCAAGGTTGTGATGGGAAATTCCCCTTTAGACAAATCATACTCCGCAAAGGCACCCGTTACGTACTTAGAATTAGCAACAGTCCCATCTTTGTACTTGGGACGAGCCTGCTCAGAAAAGACACCGTCTTTGAGGATTCGTTCAATATTCTCTTTAAAAATCGTATCTGCTTTTGTCATTTACTCTCACCTCATTTATTTCCTAACTAGTATAGCATAAAAAAAGAAAGGAGGAAAATCACTGGCTTTAAAGTAGTGTTTTTCTCCTTTTATAATCCTATTGCAATACAAGTGATGCTGCTCCGATAACTCCAGCGTCATTTCCTAGAGTTGCAAGAGCCAATTTAGTAGATGTACGTACTTGTGGGAAGGTATTTTCGTCATAAACCTTTTGAACACCTTGTAGAAGGAATTCTCCCGCAGCTGACACACCACCACCGATAACGATCGTTGAAGGGTTGAGGATTGAGCCGATGTTGGCACAAGCGATTCCCAAGTAACGTGAGAAGTTACGGTAAACGATCAAAGCAAGGTCGTCTCCTTCTTTTGCAAGGTCGAAGACAGTTTTAGCAGTTACTTCTTCACCGTCGTCAATCAAGCGTTTCAAGGCTGCATCGCCTTCATATTCATCAGCGTAACGACGAGTCAAGTTGACAATCCCTGTTGCTGAAGCAACTGTCTCAAGACAGCCTTTTTTACCACAGGTACATGCGATTGGTTGGTCAAAGTCAACAGTGATGTGACCAAGCTCACCGGCAGCACCAGCAACACCGTGGAGCAGTTTTCCTTCTGCAACGATACCGCCGCCAACACCGGTACCAAGTGTCATAAAGACAACGTCTGGTTGGTTTTCACCAGCACCCATCCAGCGCTCACCAAGAGCAGCAACGTTGGCATCATTATCAATGAAGAATGGAATCCCCAAGGCTTTTTCAATCTTTTCTTTAATCGGTTGAAGGGTTTTCCAGTTGAGGTTGTAGGCACCGATAACAGTCCCTTTTTCACGGTCAACCACACCAGGTGATCCCATCCCAATGCCTCGGAAGTCTGTAGCTGACAATCCAAGCAAGTCCAAACGATGCTGAATAGACTCAATCATATCATCTACAATATGGCTTCCTTCGTCCAAAATATTGGTCTTAATAGACCATTTTTCTTGAATTTCTCCCTCTTGAGTTAAAATTGCAAACTTGATAGATGTCCCACCAAGGTCAATCCCAATAATCTTTTGACTCATCGTCTTCTCCTTTTTAATTGAAAATGCTTACAGATATAGTATAACAAAATCGTTTGTTTTGTGCAAAGGTTTGCATTAACTTCCTAGAAATTATTCTGATTTATGGTTTCCAAAGGCCAGAACCATCTACGTAGTATCTGCCACCATCAACTCGCTCATTCTTTGCCATTTTACCATCTGATTTCAAATAGTAATTCCCTTGCCAAGTATTACGAGCGTATGAACCATCTGATTTCAAGTAGTACCAGGATTGATAAGAAGAGTCATAAATCCATTCACTTTGAGCCATTTTACCGTTCGCTTTGAGATAAAAAGCGCCTTGCCAAGCATTGTTGGCATAAGATCCATCTGATTTCAAATAATACCAAGCTTGGTATGATGAATCATAAATCCATTCACTTTGAGCCATCTTTCCGTTTGCTTTAAGGTAGTAACTTCCTATCCATGTGTTTCGTGCATATGAACCATCCGATTTGAGATAATACCATCCTTTGTAATATGAGTCATATATCCACTCACTCTGAGCCATTGTTCCATCTGATTTGAGATAGTAATCTCCTTTCCAAGAATTGGTTACTGGATTACCATTGTCAGAATAATAATACCAATATCCATCCTGCTTAACCCATCCACTAGAAGAAACTCTATTCTGTGGACTAGATTGGCGTGGTTTAAAAACACCTCGAGGAGCTTTTGAGCGTTCACAGGCAACTCCATCACCATCTTTGTCTAGTCTTGAAGAATATCCAGGCTCTCCTCTATGGATATCAGAATAACCATTTTCCCACGCTTCTGTACAATTTGAAAAGTGAATTGTATCATTAGCAAAAGTCGGTTGAGCGAACATCATCAACGCAGAAAAGCTAGCCAGACCTGCTTTAAAAAGAACTGTTTTTTTCATCATTTCCTCCCATAAAATGACATCGTTTTCCTCTTATTTTATCAAACTTAATCCAACAATTCAACATATCCATTATGTTTTTTAGTTTATGAAGTTTATTTAGAATTCACTTCCAACTCATACAAACCTCTGACTGCGTTACAGCCATAGACAGCTTCTGCTTGGTTCAAGTCTGCCAAAGTCAAGACTTTTTCATCTACCTGTCCTATTTCTAGCAAATGCTGGCGGTAAATCCCTGGCAAAATTCCTAGACTGGTAGGCGGTGTGTAGAATTTACCATTAATTTTTAAGACCAGATTTCCAATAGAGGTCTCAAGTAGTTCTCCTGACTTATTGTGGTAAATCTTCTCTTGCTCTCCTAGGCTTAAATGTGGTCTATGAGTTGTTTTAAAGTAGGTAAATGATTGATTCAAATCTGCTTCTTGCAGACAAAGTTTGGCTTTGCAGAAACTTGGACTGAGGGGTGTTAAGATTTGGCGACTGAGTTCCATCTCTCCAGACTTGCTGATAGTAATTCGCAAGCGATAGTCTTGGTGGGAATCACAAGCTTGACACTCTTCCTCTATCTTTTGTCTCAGTTCTTCTGGGTCAAAAGGAAAGGAAAAATAGCGACTCACCTTTGTCAATCTTTTCAGATGTTGATCTTCAAATAGCAAACGTTTCTGGCTGATTTTCCCTGTAGTAATCAATTTGAAACGAGCTTGTTTACGATAGAGAACAGCCGCCTTTTGATGCACTTCACGGTATTCAGACTCCCAGGTGCTATCCCAAGTAATCCCGCCTCCAACTCCATAAATGGCTTGGCCCTTGTGAAGTTGAATGGTCCGAATGGCGACATTGAAAATTCGTCGCCCATTTGGAAGTAAGAGACCAATCGTTCCGCAGTAGACTCCACGCGGTTTAGGCTCCAAGTCCTTGATGATTTCCATGGTCGCAATTTTCGGTGCTCCTGTGATAGATCCACAAGGAAAGAGAGAGCGAAAAATGGCAACCAAGTCCACATCCTCTCGCAACTGACTCTTGATGGTAGAAGTCATCTGCCAAACAGTCGAATACTGCTCCACTTGGCACAGACGCTCCACATGCTCACTACCCACTTCAGAAATACGGTTCATATCATTGCGCAAGAGATCCACAATCATCATATTTTCAGAGCGATTTTTAGGATCTTGCTCCAACCAAGCTGCCTCTTTCAAATCTTCATCGTCAGTCAGACCACGTTTAGTTGTTCCCTTCATTGGACGAGTCGTTAATTCTCGGTCATTTTGCTCAAAAAAGAGCTCTGGACTCATGGAAATCACTGCCATCTCGTCATGTTCAATATAAGCATTGTAGCCCGCCTCCTGCTCTACCACCATACGATTGTAGATGGCAAAAGGATTGGCGTTTAAGTCTTGCTTGAGTTGGACGGTGTAGTTGACCTGGTAGGTGTCCCCTTGACGCAAATGATAGTGAATCTGGGCAATAGCCTTTTCATAATTTTCTGCAGATGTTTCTTCCTGCCACTTTGAAGGCAGATCTACTTCCTCATAAGTCAGAGGAATAGGCGATGTTTCCACCCTATCGTGAACGGTAAAGTAAAGCAAGTACTCTCCTAGTAGAGGAGCCTTGTGAACTGCTAATTTCTCCTCAAATGCAGGTGCAGCCTCGTAACTGACATAGCCCACCACATAATAGCCTTGCTCTTGGTAGCTTTCCACTTGTGCCAGCAGGTCCGTCACTTCTGCTAAATCTCTCGTTTTTAACTCTTTGATCGGCTGGGTAAAGATGTATCTCTCGCCCAAAGCTTTAAAATCAATCACTGTTTTTCTATGCATATCTTAAGTATAGCACAAAAAGGCAGATACAGACAAAGCTGATCTACCTTTTTTCATTTTACTAGTCCTATCTACTATTTAGTGAATAAATCTCCAGTAAATCCGTCTGATTTCTGCAAGAGTTGTTTGTAAACTTTCCATTTAAGATTCACTGTATTATCAAATTTATTACCTTGAAGGTCTTTTTCAACTGCAGCATCGAATAGCTCTTGAAGTTTTTCATATGTTGAAATCTTTTGACCATCAATTTCAATTTCTACAAAACCTTTCTCAGCTTTAGCTCTGACTTCTTTATACCATTCTTTCTTCCACTCTTCTAATGTATTAAATCTACCTTTAGAAACTTTTTGGATGATAAAGTTATCACCTAGACCTACGTTACCGGCTGCTTTAGATTCTTGTTTATACTTGTTAGATGCATACCCTAAGAATCCATCAAGGTAACCGTAGTAGCCCCACATACGGAATGTATTGTGTTTGAATGAGATTGAGCCAGCCGTACTCTTACTTGTGTTACCACCGTAAATACCAGTCATCATATTCACAACAGTATAAGCAGAATCGAATCCTTCAGTACGGTAATGACCATTACCTGGTAGCCCGTGTTTAGTAGCGAAGTTGTTATCTACAAGTTGATCAATAGCTGTCAGTTTCATACTCTTCTCATCATCATTTAAATCGCGAACTAAATCCCATTGGTGTGGTGCACCTTCTAACTTATTATAGCTAGCTTTTTCGCGATATTTCTTATCGATTTTCTTGAACCACTTATCGTTAGTTCCAGTATTTTTCTTGATGACAGATTCTGCTTCTAAGTAATCAAGCATCATCATTGATTCGTTATAGTTCTTCATGTAGTGATCAATCTTCTCACGACTACTTAACATATTAGGATCATAGTTATAAATTTGTGTACCGTCATTTTTACGTTCGTACGCCATATTCAATCCAAGTGAACCATATTCACCATTATAGTTCGTAAGTGATGGAGATTGTAGCATACCTTGAGCAAATGATTCAATATCTGTTCCTTCACGATGACGCCATGTTCCTAAATAGGCCATACGGTCATTGATATGAGTTGTTTCGTGAGTGAATGCGGATGTACCATAATCACTAATCATACTAGAAATGATGTAGTATACAGCTTCTGAGTTTTGTGGATTAGAGAAGATATAAGCATACGCACCCATACCGTTATATCCGTGCCATTTACCTGTAGGTCCATAGAACTCCCGAACTGGAGCATAGTCACCATTCTTATTATGACCCATTCGGTCAGCCCATCCATTACCTGGAACATCTTGGTTATCCCAAATTGCTGATGGAACCATGTTTTCAGATTTCAACAACTGATTACGTACATTATCAGCAGCAAGTCTTGACCAGAAGTCTAAGTAATTAATTTGCTCTTGAGCACGTAAGTCGATTTCTTTCTTAAACGCTTCACGTTCAGCTTCTGTATTCTTACCATATTTCTCAAATGCACTAAACGCTAGCGTATTGTACGTTGAAATTAAGAACATGTGAGCCTTCTTCGTATTCAGAAGTGGTAAAATGTATCGACCATGTTCACCGTTATTTAAGTTTTCATATAAGTGATATTTCTTATTAGCAAAATCAGGGTTAGATGATTGTTTCTCAACTACATAGTTAGTATGAGAAATAGCTTTCTTATACCATACATTCATATCAGTATCTTCTGTAAAGAGTTTCATGTTATATGTTAAGAAGTCATTTAAATTACCTTTACCTGTTGCTCCCGCAATCACATCACGATAAGCATCTTGAGTTCGGTCTCCTTTCAAGAAATGTTCACGTGAACCAATTTGAATCAATCTATCGATAACGCTAACGTTCTTACCATAAAAATCAGGCTTGAACATCATAAGGTCTTTAATGCTCATATCATTGTATTTAAATCCATAATAACGATTTAAATAAGTAAGAGCCATCATAATTTTAGCTTTGTTGTCTTCTACTTTTTTAAGAAGAGCTTTCATGGCAGCTTCATCACTATTCAATTGATGGTCTTCGTTTTCGGCTAAAGCTTTGACTAATTTATCCAAATTAGCTTTCGTTTCTTCAAAGCTTTCTTCAAGGAATAGATTTTTAATATAACCATCTTTACGACCATCAGTATTTTCTTCAGCTTTACCACGTTTGTCCATTAACGCACGCACTTCAGGTGAAATCAATTCAACACCTGATAATTTTGCTTTAATATCGTTGATTAATTGTGTTCTATCTTTAACAACCATATTCGGTGTATAAACGACGTCACCAAGACCTTCGATACTATATTCACGAACTTGTTGGACTTGAGAATCAGCTTTACGTGTGACAACTTTTTCTTCCTTAGTACCATCAGCATAATGAATCATAATATGATCAACATCTGACAAGTCAGTTACAAATTGCCCATCTTTCATACCTGTCACAGATAATACTTCTGTAGTTAATAATTTAGATCCTTCAGGAGTCTTATTACCTTGATTCACAATCCACTCTTTATTGTAGAACGGTTGAAGTTTTTCAACATTTCGGTAAGCAAGTTCACGTTCTGCATTATAATCTTGAGTAGTTTTGTACATGTCTTCTTTATACGCTACGTGATTTAATTTATCAGTCAAATATGGTGTGATTTCATATTTATCGGCTGTGATATTGAATGAAGCAATACGTTTATCCGCTTCTGCTTGGTCGACACCCTTAATCTGTTTTGAACGGTTATAAGAAACGTTACCTGATGCAACATCGTTCACATACACATTGTTCTTGAAGTAATCAAATCCGAAGTATGGGTCACCTGAGTCAACTGACCCTGAACCATACATCATTTCACCATTTGTCACTTTCATCATGCTGACGTTATTTTCAACCCAACCCCAGTCATAGTTTTCGTGAATTAAACCACCGCTTTGATTATTGGTTTTGAGTGTCAATGTCCCTTTGACCACAGATTTAGTTAAACGACCTTTTTGTTTAACATCATTTGGATTCCCACCATGGTTGACTTTGGCAATCAATCCACCAAATTTAGCATTGTTGGCTTTAATGTCAGCTTCAACATAAGAACTATCTACATTGCTTCTCCAGCTTTCACTTACAAGTCCACCAGACCACCAACCTTTGTTACCCACGCTTTCGATTTTACCGATAAAGGCTACATTACGCATATTGGATTCATCTAGTTTGTTGACCATACCTGTAACGTCGTTATTACCAACCACATTACCCGTAACCTTAATATTCTCAATCGTTGAGTTCTTAAACATATCTCCAAGTGGAGCTGTTTTATCAGCCCACGGCATATTGATATTCACATTACCAAAGTTGATGTCATGAATATGAGCATTTTCAACACGGTTGAACAATGGTCGAGCTAGATTGTGAATGGTATAACGTTTATCACCTTCACTATACAACTTACCTTTAAAAATGTTCGTCACGTATTGTTTATTCGGAGTCGGAACATTTGCTGCATTAAGATCCGCACCAAGTTTAAACTCACCCGTTGGGTTAGCTTGCATATCTTTTACAAGCTCATTGAAGTTGTAATATACATTACCTTCTTTTAATTTTTGTTTTTCAAAGTAATGAACATACTCTTCACTGAAAGTATCATCTGCTCTACGTTGAACTAAGTTTGGAGCTTTTGCTACCACTTTGTACAATGTTTTTCCATCGACAACCACTTCTTCAACAGAACTTACCGTAAGTCTTGTTGTCTTATTATCATGAGTTGTCACTCGTAAGTAAAGTGGAGCAACGTCTGTCGGTTTTTCAGTAAGTAAGCTCTTATCTGTTTCAACACCAGCATCATCCACACTCATCAAGCTTGTTTCTTTAATGTTTTTGATTTCAACTTTTTTAAGGTCAAGTCTTAGCGGTTCTTCTTTCAGAACCTCTTCCTCATCACCCTCACCACGGTCATAAACCATCTTCGTTTCAAGTTTATAATCCTTGTAGTACTGTAAATCTGTCAGGGTAGTTGTCAAGTCGTCTGGTGAAACATTCAAGGTTTTGACAATCTCATCACCTTTTTTCAGAGTTAAGGTAATAGATTTAATGGCTGCCTTACTTGGATTTTCTAGACTATACTTAACATCTGAAGTACGCTTCAAATCCTTAGGCTCAACTGCTGTGATGGTCAATACTGGTTTTTCAAAGGTCTTGGTACCACGTTTCAAAATTTTGTCTTGAGGTGCCTCAAGGATTTCCTCTGTAACTTTTGGAGCGTCCTCTGTTTTAACTCCCTTAATGGTATTAAAGGTCTTGGTGATTTTTTTCTGGCCTTCTTTTCCTTCTTGAGCTACAACTTCTAAGCCTTTTTTCAGTTGGTCATCTTCTTTAACAACTTCCTTAAATGGAATCTTTTCAAGACTTTCTTCTACAAGAGTTCCTTCAATTGGTTTTGTCCCACGACTTACCTGTTGGTTTACAGGCTCCTTGGTAACTTCTGTGCTAGTTGAAAGAATTTGGTCAGTTTTAACACCTTCTACTGTTTTATAAGTTGTTTTAGTAACTTGACTACCTTTTTCACCATTTCTTACGACAGTTTCTTCGTCCGTATACTTGGTTGGATCCTCAGTCGTTTCAGTTTTGTAGTCTAGGTCTGTAGTCGATGTTTCAACAAGGGTTCCCTCAGTTACTTTGTACTCAGGTAACTGTTCTTGTACAAGAGCTTGACCTACTTTACCTTCCTCTTGTGTACCTTTTACTTCTACTGGAGCATCTGGTAATGCAGGTTGAGTTAAAGCTTGACCTTCTTTGCCAGATTCTTGAGTTCCTTTGGCATCTATCGTAGCTTCTGGTAAGGATGGTTGCGTTAAGGATTGACCTTCTTTACCTGCCTCTTGAGTTCCTTTAGACTCTACTGTAACCTCTGGTAATTCGGGTTGCGTTAAAGATTGACCTTCTTTGCCTTCTTCTTGCGTACCTTTAGCTACTTGGTGAGTTGGTTCAGCTTGTGGTACTGGAGTTGGAGCAGGTTGCACCTCTTTCTTAGTTCCGACTGCAATGACTTGCGACACAGGTTTTTGAACCACTTGGTCTTCGATGACTTCTCTAACTTCTTGACCGTTAACCATCGAAACTTTGGTTACAAGACGACGCTGACCATTTACTCCGGCTGTGACGATATGAGTCTGTCCTTCTGCTAGATTAGCATCTGGGCTTGTGACCGTTTCAAAAGGAATCTCTACCAAGCTCTCTTCCTGTCTAGCCTGAGGCTTCTCAGAAACTGGTTTTTCTTCAACCGCAGGCGCAACTGGATTCTCTACTACAGATTTTTCGACGGCAATTTCCGAAGCAACAGCAGGTCTTTCCTGAGTTACTCCTGTTTTCTCGATTTCATTTGAACTTTGCTTTTCTACTGGCAACTGAGACTTTTCAGCTGAAGCTGGTCTTGATGGATGGAGTTCCGCTTCCTTGAAGTAACCGATGTACTCATAGCCATCAATATGGATAATCCCTTCAGCCAAGCCTTCATGTGTAGAGGCTGAAATAGTTTGGTTATAAGAAAGCAATTCTTTATTTTCAAATGCAAAGGTAGTAAAAGGTACAAAATTGCTGACGCCGATAGAGCTAATTAACAGAATACCAAGTACTTTACTACGGTGTTTCTTAGAAACTAATAGAACCGCTAGTGAGGCTGTTGCCAATCCAAGACCTGCCAAAGCTAGTTCCTTACTTCCTGTGTAAGGAAGTTGTTGACTGTTAGTTGCCTTCTTACGATAAACTACATAAAGAATATCATCATCTTGAAATTCTGCTGGAACCTCATGGTGAATCAAGGCTTTTTCAGACTCAGTCAATTCCTGCTCCGCCAGATAACGGTAATGAACGCTATGAGCTCCACCAACTTCATTGGCTTGCACCTTATCTACTGAAAAGGTACTAGCACCAAAAAGGAAGGCCCCGATGGCTGCAGGACCTACCCCAACAGTTAGCTTACGAATCGAATATTTGGTGATTTTTTCTAGTTGTTGTTTTGTTTTTCTCATTCTCACGACTTTCTGATAGAATCTTGTGGATACTGCGCACGCGCACCTCCGATTAGTTTGGGACGACTAGCTAGAGCTGTTACATGGGCATGCCCAATTTCTCTCAAAAGAGGGCGAATCGGAACCTGAACATGCTTAACATGCATGCCAATCGCAGTATCTCCGATATCCAGTCCAGCATGGGCCTTAATAAATTCAACCTCAACTGGATCCTGCATAAACTTGAAGGCTGCCAACTGACCTGAACCTCCTGCATGAAGAGTCGGAAGGACACTAACAATTTCCAGGCCAAACTGCTCTGCCACCTGACGTTCAACAACGAGGGCACGATTAACATGTTCACAACCTTGAACAGCTAGATGAATTCCTTTTTCCTCTAGGATATCTAGGATGGTTTTCACGATGATTTTCCCAATTTCTTGACTGGATTCCTTGCCAATCTGACCACCCATCACCTCACTAGAAGAAAGGCCCAAAACAAAGATAGCTCCTTGCTTCAAATTAGCCTTGTCTATTACATCTTCTACAATCTGGCTTGTTGCTCTTTGAATGTCTTTTTCCTTCATACTTGATACCTCTTTTGTCACTATCTATCATATCTTTTTTTACTGATTTTATCAAGGCCAACTAATCATTCTGATTTTTAAAAATAAAACTCCCAGAGTGAACTGGGAGTTAGCTAGTTGCTATTTTATTAATGTATATTTCAACTGTCGTCCCTTTTTCGGGTGCAGAATCAATCTTCATCTGGTAATTGTCTCCAAAATGAAGTTTGAGTCGTTGGTTGACATTTTGCAGACCTACTCCTCCACGTTTGAGCTGACTTTGACTACTATCTCCAGCAACTTGGAAGCCAACACCATCATCCTCAATGCGGATGACTAGTCCTCTATCCTGTTTCTGGACAGAAACTTTAATATGTCCCTGACCTTCCTTCTCCTTAATGCCATGGTAAAGAGCATTTTCTACAAGGGGTTGTAGCACCAGCTTGGGCAAGACTAGGTTATCAAAAGCAGGATTTTCATCAATCTCATACTCCAGCTTATCTCCATAACGTTGTTTTTGGATAAAGAGATACTGGCGGACATGATTGATTTCATCAGAAAGAGAAATCAAATCTTTACCCTGATTGAGAGCCAAGCGGAAATAGGTTGCCAAGGACTTGGTCACCTGAACCACTCGCTGACTATCCTGAAATTCAGCCATCCAGATGATAGTGTCCAAAGTATTATAGAGGAAATGGGGGTTAATCTGGCTCGACAGTGCTTGAAGTTCATACTGCCGGGTTGCTTCTTCCTGCCTGCGAATAGCTGCCATCAACTGATCAATCTGATCCAACATGGCATTAAACTGGCGAGTCACTTCTCTCAGTTCATAGGCACCAGCTTCCTTGGCACGCAGATTTTGTGTACCAGAAGCAATTTCCAGCATGGTTTCTCTCAAATCCTTCAAAGGGGCAATCCAGCGCTTGAGACTGAACCACACCAAGCAGAGACAGGCAAGAAGAGATAAGGCACTAGCAGCAAGCAAGGTCCACATGAGTTGACTCCGAACTTGGTCTAACTTCTCCAACGAAGACACGCCTATAACCGTCCAATCTGTTCCTGCAATCTTTTCCTGACTGACGTAGGATTGGTGATCCAGCGTATATCCCTGCCCCGTCTCGATGTAGGGTTTCATAGCCTCCATTTCACTCGCTGAGCTATAGACGGTACGTTTAGGATGGTAGACAAATTCATGGTTTTCATTGATGATAAAGGCAAAGCCCTGCTGGCCCAACTGGAGTTGGTTGAGATAGGCTTCCAGAGTTTCGTAGGAAATATCCAAACGAAGCACACCAAGATTGGCCCCCTTTGCATCAACCAGTTCTTGAGTGACAGAAATAACCCACTGACTATCCGATTTACGAGCTGGGGTTAAAACTGGCTTAGCCCCCTGATGAATGGCCTTTTGGTACCAATCCTCAGCCATCATATCTGAGGAAGTTTTCATCTGCACACTGTCATCTGTAGAAATGACCTGACCGGATTTGGTGACCAGTACCACCGTTTTCAAGTCCTGGTCTGCCTTTAAGATCGTCAAAAACAGATCTCGGATTCCCTTGGCTTGGACTTGGTTAGGATTCTCAGCATAGGCTAGGATATCCTTCTGCTGGGTCAAACTGGTCGAGGTGGTTTCTAATTTTTTGATATAAGACTGAATAAAGTGGCTAGTTTGGCTAATGGTCGTTTGGCTATTGCCCTCAATAGTGGCCTCAATAGCTGATGAACTAGATTGATAGTAGAAAGTCCCAACCAGAGCTAGGAGAATAAGAAATACCAGAAAGATGGAAATAACCATTCTGACTAGGAGAGAAGAACGCTTCATCGACCTTCCCCCTTCTTAAACTGACGAGGTGTCACACCTGCAATCTGTTTAAAGCGTTGGGTAAAATAGTTCATATCTTCAAAACCAACCTTTTCGGCTATCTCATAAATCTTTAAATCTGTGGTCAGAAGCAAGAGCTTGGCTTGTTTGACACGCTCTCTCACTAGGTAATCCTGAAAAGGCAGCCCCAATTCTTTCTTAATCAAGGAACTCAAATAAGTTGGGCTAAAGCCCAAGTCACTGGCCAAGCTCTTTAAACTAAACTGACTGTCAGCTAGATGGGACTGGATTTTCTGAGCAATATTTCCCTCAAACTTATCGGTTAATAAATCTTGTAACTGCTCTTCTTTTTCTTCCTTGTCTAGTTTTTGCTTGATTTTCCCTAACATTTCCTCAATATCCTGACGAGAAAAGGGTTTGAGCAGGTAGTCATCTACACCGAGTTTGACAGCAGACAAGGCATAATCAAAATCATCGTAACCTGTCAAAAAAACTAGGTGAACCTGAGGATAGGTTTCTCGGACCAGACTGGCCAACTGGATGCCATTTAGCTGAGGCATATTGATATCAGTTAAAATGATATCTGGCACCTGTTTTTGAATCAAGTCCCAAGCCTGTCTTCCATTTTCAGCCTGACCGATGATTTCCATATCGTAGGCTGCTACATTGACCAACTTGGTCAAACCTTGTCTTACCAGATACTCATCTTCTACGATTAAGATTGTGTAGGTCATGCTCTGCTCCTTTACCACTTACTAGTATCAGTATAGCAAAATTCTCCTCTAACTGCTTAGGAAAGACTTCTTAATCGACATAATCTAGTAAATAAGCATAGCCTTTTTCTGCCATTTGGTCTTTTGGAATAAATCGGATAGAAAGACTATTGATACAGTAGCGCAAGCCCCCCTTGTCCTGAGGCCCATCTGTAAAGACATGGCCAAGGTGAGAATCTCCAACCCGGCTTCTCACTTCCATACGCGTCATATTGTAAGACTTATCTTCCTTGTAGGTAGCAACATCTGGGCTGATTGGTTGGGTGAAACTAGGCCAGCCACAACCAGACTCAAACTTGTCCTTTGATGAAAAGAGGGGTTCGCCAGTTGCCACATCCACATAGATACCAGATTCAAATTTATCCCAGTAACGGTTTGAAAAAGCTCGTTCTGTTTGATTTTTCTGGGTAACGGCATACTCCTCAGGCGACAAGGTCTTCTTCAATTCCTCATCACTTGGTTTAGGATATTTGCTGGCATCAATGACAGGGTAGGCCGCCTGATTGACATTGATATGACAGTAGCCATTTGGATTTTTCTTGAGGTAGTCTTGGTGATAATCCTCCGCCACCACAAAATTCTTCAAGTTTTCCTTTTCAACTGCCAGAGGTTGGTCGTATTTCTTAGCCACCTCATCAAAGACTTGGTTAATCACCTCTAAATCCTTTTCATCTGTGTAATAAACGCCAGTACGATACTGGGTCCCCACATCATTTCCTTGTTTATTTTTGCTGGTTGGATTAATGATGCGGAAGTAATGAAGCAGGATTTCTTTGAGGGAAATTTGATTAGCATCATAGGTGACATGGACGGTTTCCGCATGACCTGTTTGGTTAATCAATTCGTACTTGGTTGTTTCCCCTCTACCATTTGCATAGCCTGAAACGGCATCTGTCACTCCAGGCACGCGTGAGAAGTATTCCTCCACTCCCCAGAAACAACCTCCAGCTAGATAAATTTCGTGCAAGTCTGCGTCTTTACTCACTTCTGTTTTTTTCACTGTTTTTCCTCCTTGACTAACGGATGCTTTCTCAATTTGTGAGCTATCTGTCTGCCCTGTATTTCGCATCAATAGAAAATAAAGACCGGTTATGGCTAGGAGAATGACCCCTGCCAAGACAAAAAGTTTTACTTTATCATTCATAGCCTTTCTCTACCCCATTTCTTTCAATTCTTTTAAAATCATTTCCTTATCCATAAAGCCTGGTTGCGTTTTGACCAGCTTGCCTTCCTTGTCTATAAAGGCTTGGGTGGGGTAAGAACGGACACCATAACTTTCCAAGAGTTTACCTGATGGATCAATTAAAACTGGAAAATTTTTATAATCCAATCCCTTGTACCAATTCTTAAAGTCCGCTTCAGATTGCTCCCCCTTGTGTCCAGGAGACACCACTGTCAAGACCACATAGTCATCACCAGCTTCTTTAGCAATTTCATCCGTATCTGGAAGGCTGGCTAGACAGATGGAACACCAAGAAGCCCAGAATTTGAGATAGACTTTCTTGCCCTTATAATCAGACAAGCGGTATGTCTTGCCCTCTACTCCTGTCAATTCAAAATCAGCAACTGCCTGACCCTTGGTGGCAGTTTGCGAGCTGACTTGTTCTGTTTTGGATTGCTCCTTCATAGTAGATTCGTCTGACATGTTTTTAGCCGAACAGGCTGCCAAGCAACAAATTGAGCCTACTCCAAGGAGACATGTTTGCCATTTTTTCATTTCTTCTTCCTCTCTATTCAAATAATGTAGTCAAAATGGAAGTATTTCCCAAAAGCACCAAGATTCCCATCAGGATAATGAGGAAACCACCGACTTTTTTGAGGGTCCCGAGGTAGGGATGGAGTTTTCGGAAATGTTTCAAAACATAGCTGGAGGTGAGAGCTAGAACCAAAAATGGTAGCGCCAGACCCAGAGTGTAAACCAACATGAGACCGGCTCCCTGCCAAGCTCCTGAACCACCTGAAGCCGCCAAGGCCAAAACAGAGCCCAGAACCGGCCCCACACACGGCGTCCAAGCAAAACTAAAGGTCAACCCCAGCAAAAATGCCTGACTATAGCCGTTACCCTTTTGCCCCTGTCTCTTTAATTGTAGCCTTCTTTCCTTGTAGAGCCCCTGCAAATGTAGGACTTCCATCTGGTGTAAGCCCAAGAGAATGATAACCGCACCCGTCACATACTGAAACCAAGAAGCATACAGCAAATTGCCTAAAAAACCAGCTCCATAACCCAGTAAGATAAAGATAAAAGAAATCCCTGCTATAAAGGCCAGAGTTCGCAATAGACTAACGACTGAGATTGAAAATTTTCCGCTGGAAACCTGAGAACCATCTTTGTCATCCAACAAGACCCCTGCATAGACTGGTAACAAGGGTAAGATACAAGGAGAAAAGAAGGAAAGAATTCCAGCAAGAAAAACACTGATAAAAAAGATTACATTGTCCATTGCCTTCCTCCATTCTTTGATTTGATAGGTCTATTATATCCCCAAAACTCCAGAAAAAACAGGGACAATGATAGGCAAAAATAGGAATTTAATCAGTTTATTGAGAAATCTTGCGCAAAAAAAGCCAGACAAGGTCTGACTTTGATAGAAACAGAAAAGAAATCACCTGTCTTCCCTGCTTATCTGGTAATAAATAAGGTCCGCAACGTAGTCTTTTCTCTCCACACCATTGGTAATGGTTTTTAGATAAGACATTCCCGCCTTTTCCATGACACGGCCTGAAGCTGGGTTGAGACTGGCATATCGTGCTCTGACTTTTTGAAAACCTGCTTGAGTAAAACAAAAGTCTAACACAGCTTTTAAGGCCTCTGTCATCATACCACGGCCCCAGTATTCCTTGCCTAGCACATAGCCAATTTCACAACTTAAATCTCCCTCGTGCATTTCAACGATACTGATATCTCCTATCACTTGCTCCGGGTTTTCTTTGAGACAAATGGCCCATTTGTAATAGTTGGGATTGGTATAGGATGCAACCCAATTTCGAATCGAGCTCCGAGTCACCTCAACATCAGGATGAGGATCCCAGGTGACATAGGTCAGATTCTCAGCAGATGAAGCCCAATTTTGAAACATGGCTCCGCATCACTCTCCACAAATCTTCTCAAGATCAAACGTTCTGTCTGTAATATTTGCGTACCGATTGCTTTCATAATGTTACCTCGCTTCTAAGCTTAAGGCTCAAGCTAAAAAGGTTCCTCGGACCTTCTTCGCTTTCTCATTTCTAGGCTCAGGGTAAAAAGACTATACTCAGTAACAGCTAGAAAACAAGTTTTTCATCTAGTTACTTGACGCAGTCGCTGTCTGGTTTGAAATGCGCTTTACCAAGCTTTTTCAAACCTAGTCATCCTTGCGGGGGTGAGACAAGGAAAATCGAACTCTTCGAGTTACCGAATCTACCTCGTTTTCCTGTTTCTAGACTCGGGCTAAAAAGGTCCCCCGGACCTTCCTCGCTTTCTCCTTTCTAGACTCGGGCTAAAAAGGTCCCCCGGACCTTCCTCGTTTTCTTATTTCTAGACTCGGGCTAAAAAAGTTCCCCGGGCCTTCTTCGCTTTCTCATTTCTAGGCTCAGGGTAAAAACCTCCACTGGAGGTTATTCTTGCTCTCGAGTTTCAAGGCAAGAAGCTAAAAGGTCCCCCGGACCTTCTTCGCTTTCTCATTTCTGGGCTCAGGGTAAAAAGACTATACTCAGTAATAGCTAGGAAACAAGTGTTTTATCTAATCCCTTGACGCAGTCGCTGTCTGGTTTGAAATGTGCTTTACCAAGCTTTTTCAAACCTAGTCATCGTTGCGGGGGTGAGACAACGAAAATCGAACTCTTCGAGTTACCGAATCTGCCTCGTTTTCCCGTTTCTAGACTCAGGGTAAAAACCTCCACTGGAGGTTTTTACTCCCAAAAGTCATCAAATACGGTGATTGGTAGGTGGCGTTTGTGTTGGCCTTTGTGCCACCAGTTTTCGATGGTTGCTTGAGCTTCTGGACTGATGGTTTTGCCTTCTAGGTAGTCATCAATTTCATTGTATGTGACTCCAAGTGCAACTTCGTCAGCAAGTCCAGGTTTGTCTTCTTCTAGGTCTGCTGTTGGGATTTTTTCATAAAGGGCTGGGTCTGCACCAAGTTCCTTCAAGAGTTGTTTCCCTTGGCGTTTATTAAGGCGGTAAAGAGGGAGAATATCTGCACCACCGTCACCAAACTTGGTAAAGAAACCTGTGATATTTTCCGCAGCATGGTCTGTTCCAATGACCGCTCCGCTATGGGCACCCGCAAGGGCATATTGGGCAATCATACGGCTACGCGCCTTAATATTTCCCTTGTTAAAGTCTGAAACAGGACTTCCTGTCGCTTCGATTGCAGCTGTCATGGCGTCAGCTGATTCCTTGATATTCACAACCAAGCTGACATCTGGCTGGATGAAAGCAAGAGCTTTTTGAGCATCTGCTTCATCAGCTTGCACGCCATATGGCAGGCGGACAGCGATAAATTGGTAGCTGTCATCTCCTGTCTCTGCTCGCATTTCTTCCATAGCTAATTGCGCCAAGCGCCCTGCCAAGGTTGAATCCTGACCCCCAGAAATCCCTAGTACAAAGGTTTTAAGGAAGGGGTGTTTTTTCAAGTATCTTTTTAAGAAGTCAATCGAACGACGAATTTCTTCCTGGGCATCAATCACTGGTTTGACGCCCAGTTGCTGGATAATGGTCTCTTGCAAACTCATTCTTCTTCTCCTTCACCAAGGGCTTCTTTGCGCATCTTATCAATCAAGTCCATCTTATCTTGCCAAATATCACGGGCCAAATCTACTGGGTAATGTTGCGGATTGAGCACGCGCTTGTATTCATCCCATAGCTTGTCAAATTCCTTACGGGCATAATCCTGAATCTCAGTCAAACTAGGCAAGCTGTAAACTAATGTTCCTTCTTTGAAGATGTCCACCAAGAGAGGAACAGCATCAAAATTACGAACGGTCTTTTTGATGTAGGTATAAGTTGGATGGAACATCTTGATTTCTGTCATGCTGGCAACATCCACACCGTCATAGGTGATGTAGTCACCTTCTGACTTACCTTTTTCACGACTGGTAATGCGCCATACCTGCTTCTTACCTGGCGTTGACACTTTTTCCGCATTATTAGACAGTTTGATGGTATTGCGCATCTGACCATTTTCATCTTCAATAGCTACAATCTTATAAACTGCCCCAAGAGCTGGCTGATCATAGGCTGTAATCAGCTTGGTTCCTACACCCCAGACATCAATCTTAGCGTGTTGCATTTTGAGGTTAAGGATAGTATTTTCATCTAGGTCATTGGAAGCGTAAATTTTGGCATCTGGATATCCAGCCTCATCTAACTGTTGGCGAACTTTCTTGGAAATGTAGGCAATATCCCCAGAGTCAATTCGCACACCCATAAAGTTAATCTGGTCACCCAGCTCACGCGCCACCTGAATAGCAGCTGGCACACCGATGCGAAGGGTGTCATAGGTATCCACAAGAAAGACACAATCACGATGGGTCGCCGCATAAGCCTTGAAGGCTTCATAGTCATTTCCATAAACCTGTACCAAGGCATGGGCATGAGTTCCCAATACTGGAATACCAAAGAGTTTACCCGCACGCACGTTACTGGTTCCATTGGCACCACCAATCACCGCTGCGCGTGTCCCCCAAATAGCCGCATCCATTTCTTGTGCCCGACGTGTTCCGAATTCCATCAAAGGCTCATCTTCAATGACTGAACGAATACGTGCTGCCTTTGTCGCTATCAAGGTTTGAAAGTTAACGATGTTTAAGAGAGCCGTTTCAACCAATTGACATTGGGCAAGAGGGCCTTCCACCTGCACAATCGGTTCATTGGCAAAAACCAAATCCCCTTCCTGAGCAGAACGGACTGTCAACTCCAACTTGAAATTGCGGAGGTAATCTAAGAACGCCCCATGATAGCCAAGCGACTCCAAGTAGGCAATATCGCTATCTGAAAAGCGCAAGTCTTTAAGATAATGTACAATTCTTTCCAATCCAGCGAAAACTGCATAACCATTCTGAAAAGGTTGCTGGCGGAAATAAACTTCAAAGACCGCCTTTTTATTGTGAATTCCTTGGTCAAAGTAAACTTGCATCATGTTAATCTGGTACAAGTCCGTGTGCAATGTCAAACTATCATCTGAATACATCTGTTTTCCTTCTTCCTTCTTTACAAGGGTATGAACGTATTCTACCACTTTCACACCATCTGATAAATTAGTACTATTATAACACATTTTACCGAGATTGATAAAAAGCTAACAAGCTATTCCATAGTCTCCAGTTCATCCATATCTTGCTCAAACTTTTTTTGAGCCCATTCGCCATAACTTTTAAGGCCGAGATTGCCGATAAAAACCCAAGGAAGGTAAATCAGATAAGTAATGACCCAAGCAGACAAGTATTTAACGTTCAGAGGATTGTGCTGATAAATTTCGATATTGAATTGATAATTCTGCAACATCAAGAGAGTCGTAATAGCGAGAGTTACCAGCAAACACCCTACAATCGTAAAATGAAAACGACTATAGTAGGTCACTCCAAGTTGTCGTGCACGATTGAAAAAGAAGAAAATTCCTAAAAGAAGGGTAACCAGAAGAATATCAGGATTAAAAAGAGCAGGTGCTAATACTGCCACCAGATAGCTTAGCAGAATGAGCCCGATAAACATATAAAAAGACTCTGCACCAGCTTTGTTAATCAGTTGTTCTTCTCTTTCGTCTAATAATTGATAATAAAAAAATCTATTTTTCATCTTCTTCCTCCCAAAATAATTGATCTAATGTTTTTCCTAAGCATCTGCAAATGGACTGGCAGAGGGAGAGACTCGGATTGTATTTCCCAGCTTCAATCAAGCCTATAGTCTGCCTCGTAACCCCTACAGCCTCTGCCAAATCCCCTTGTGTTAAGTCAAGCTCCACCCGAGCTAATTTTAATTTTAAATTTTTAGCCACTAGCGTCCTCCTTCACATTTTTAAAAAGTTGCGCTTCTTTTAAAAACATTATACCATATATCTAACTTAATGCAATATATAAATGTCATTTTGTAATATTTTATTAACAAAAAAACTCTCTACCACAAAAAATAGAGAGTGTTGTGTTTAAATATAGGATTTCAAAATATCAACGACATCACTTCTTTTCTTGACCTGATAGGCCTTGATGCCCAATTTCTCAGCTGCGATTGTATTGTCCTCAATATCGTCTAGAAAGACACAATTTGCGGGATCTAGCTGATATTTTTCGAGAATCCCCTTAAATATTGCCAAATCAGGCTTTATAGCTTTTATATCACAGGATAAGACAAAGCCATCTAAAAGTTCTTTTAAAGGAGATAGTTGCTCTTCCAGCAAGTCATAAAATACCTTTGAGGTATTGGACAAGACAAAGATGCGATGCCCCTTTTTCTTTAGTTCTGATAAGACAGGAAAGACTTCCCTATAAATGTCAATGTAGCTAGGCCAATTCCAGATAACTTCTTCGACCTTCTTTTGATAGGTCCTGCCAATCATTGACACAACTTTAAGCACCAACTCTTCTCTCGTCATGGTTCCAAGATCTAATCTTTCCCAAAGTCCCAACTGAAAAATGGCCTTATCTAAAACCAAATATCCTTCCTTCGTATCCGAAACACCTTGCAAAATCTTATCCTTGTTCCATTCTAACAAGACGTTGCCCATATCCAGTATGATATCCATTAACCCACCTCCATAGTGATGTGAAGATTTGCTCTTTGATTTATACTTTCATATTCAGCTTACAAATCCTTTTGGTAATAAAATCTTTGCCCTGTGTAGGGATAGTCTTGCAAGGTAAAGACTTCCTTGTAGCCATGCCTTTTATAAAAATCTGGCGCTTGAAACTGGTAAGTATTGACGAAAGCAAACTGACAGTTTCGATTCTTAGCTTCATTTTCAGCTCGCTGCAATAGTTTTGAACCAATTCCTTGTCCCCTCAATTCCTCTCTCACAAACAAATATTCGATTTCCAACCAATTTCCGAAAGTCTCTGCTACTAAGCCTGCCATGAGATTGCCCTTTTCGTCTTCGACATAAAGGTTCAGTGGCTCGCTTTCAGCCTCTTCTCTTTTAGAACGATTATAAGCACGAATCAAGTTTCCTATTTTTTGCGCTTTCTGGGACGCTTTATTTTCCAATCTAAAGTGCATCCAAACCTCCTAATAAACTACTACAGCTTGATTATAATCCTATTTCAATAGACTGTCAAACTAGAAAAAAACTCACCAAGCAGAGTTGATGAGTTCATGAGTTATTTTCTAAATTTCCACTGACTATAAATTCCGAAAACGATAATCCAGATAGCTGAACCAATTGCTCCCATAAAGGTAGATTCTTGTAAAAAGAGGGTTACAAAGACAAAGATAAAGAAGAGCATGGTTAAAGGATTTAGAAAACGATAATGGGGCATGAGGTAGCCATCCGCCATGAAATCTTGTGACTTGCGGTATTTGAGATGAGCCACCATGATCAAGATATAAATCGCGATGTAAACACCTGATGAGGACGCCGTAATCAAAGCAAAGGCATCGGAAACACCTGGCAACACATTGATAAAGGCAGCCAGAGCAATTAAGATTGCTGAAGCAATAATAGCATTTTGTGGAACATTATGGCGAGAGAGAGTATCTGCCTTGATCGCTTTTAAGAATCGATTGGGCGAATCATGGGCAATCTGGTAGAGGTGTCGCCCTGTTGAATAGAGGGTTGAATTAAGAGCAGACGCTGCTGAGGTCAAGACAACAAAGTTGATCAGAGCTGCCGCCCACTTGATACCTGCTAGCTCAAAAACCGTTACAAATGGTGAATCTGAAGAAGCAAGTTCTCTCCAGGGAATGATAGACATAATGGCTAATAGAGCACCACCATAGAAGAAGACAATTCGGAGAGGAATTTCCTTAACTGCTTTTGGCAAAACCTGACGAGGATTCTTCGTTTCAGAGGTTGTCACTCCGATAAATTCAATCATCAGATAGGCAAAAAATACCATTTGAAAGGCCATGACAAAGTTCATGACTCCATTTGGGAAAAGAGAGAATTGATTGCTGATATTTGCTAGACTTGCAGCACCATATGGTGTTTCAAATCCTGTCAAGACCATAAAGACCCCTGTTGCAATCATAGCTAAAATAGCCACAATCTTAACCATAGCAAACCAAAACTCGACTTCTCCAAAGAGCTTAACCGCAATCAGATTGACCAAGGCCAAAATCGTTAAAAAAACAATCTGAATTAACCAACTAGGCCAAGAAGGAAACCAAAACTGAACATAATGCGAAATCGCGGTGATTTCTGCCATACCGATAAAGACAACAGACAACCAATACGACCAAACCGAGAAATACCCCCAGCCTTTCCCCAAATGACGGGTGATAAAGTTGATAAAAGTATGTTGTTCTGGATCCTGATATAGCATCTCCCCAACAGCCCTCATCATCAAAAACATAAAGGCTCCTGTAATCATGTAAATCAGGATGATAGAAGGTCCAGTAAGGCTGATAGAACGACCAGCACCTAGGAAAAGTCCTGTTCCGATTGTCCCCGCAATGGCCATCACCTGAACATGGCGATTAGTTAAGCCACGCTCCATTTTATTTTTTTTCTTATTTGAACTCATATAGTCTCCTATTTATTCAAAAAATCAAAAAGGAGTTGAGCAAGTCAAGACCTCCACTACTCCATTTTCATTCTATTTAGGCTGTTTTTTCAACCTTTAAAATTTTGACATCGTAACTACCAACAGGTGTCTCAATCGTAACAATATCGCCTGTTTTTTTGCCGATCAAAGCTTGTCCAATCGGACTTTCATTTGATACCTTCCCAGCGAAAGCATCCGCACCTGCAGAACCGACGATGATGTAGACTTCCTCTTCCTCTTCACCGATTTCTTGGATGGTTACGGTCTTACCGATAGCTACCTCATCTTGGGCAACTGCATCGCTATTAACAATTTCAGCATAGCGAATTTTGGTTTCTAGACTTGAAATTTGTCCTTCAACAAAAGCTTGTTCATCCTTAGCTGCTTCGTACTCGCTATTTTCTGAAAGATCCCCGTACGAACGAGCAATTTTGATACGCTCTACTACTTCAGGGCGACGAACGAGTTTCAATTCTTCTAATTCTTTTTCTAACTTTTTCTTTTCTTCAAGGGTCATTGGGTAAGTTTTTTCTGCCATTTTTTCAACTTTCTTTTCTATTACTTTTTTAAAACAAAATTATGTGGAAAACCACATAATTTTAGTTTGAACTACTTGCTTGAGGTAACTTGCTATTGATATGCTCTGCAACGTTTTGATCATGTTCTTCTTTTGTTGTTGCAAAGTATACTTTACCATCTTCAACATTTGCTACAAAGTACAAGTACTCACTCTTTGTCTGGTTTACACTTGCTTCAATCGCATCGAGGCTTGGACTATCAACTGGTCCGGGCATGAGGCCAAGATGTGTATAAACATTATAAGGTGAATCAATCGTAGTATCAATTGCAGTATCATCAGCCAAGCTAATCTTTTGGCCAAGTTTTCCTTCAGCATACAAGATAGCAATGTTGCTTTGAAGTGGCATACCAAGATTCAAGCGGTTATAGAAGACTCCCGCAATCAATTTACGATCTTCAGTCTTAGCACCTTCTTTTTCGACGAGAGAAGCAATACTGAGCAATTCATTAACTGTCAGATTCTTTTCTTTGATCGTAGTGTAATACGGTGACATGGCCTTGTCCATAGCTGCTAACATATCATCAATCAAGCTTTCAACCGTAGTGCTGTCTTTGATAGTGTAGGTTGCTGGGAAAAGGTAACCTTCAAGGCGATAACGAACGCCACTGTCTTTTGTTGGAAGACTTCCAAGAAGGTTTGGATACTTGGCTACTAGTTGGGAGATGAAGGTTTCATCTTGAGCTTTTGCCAGGAAAGCATCCGCTGTAAGAGGTTCTTTAAAATCACCTTGGAGTTGACCTACTGTCTGAGCAATTTGCTCTAAAGTATAACCTTCCGGAATAGTTAAGTTCGCAAGTACTGGTTCTTGAGGTTCAGGAGTTCCACCTTTTTGCAATTCTTGAATTAAGTCATCCGTACTCATGCTCTTCTTCAAATTGTAATAACCTGACTTCAAGTCTGAACCCTTATACTTAGCATAAATACTAAAGATAAGTCCATGTTTGACCAAACCAGATTTTTCCAAAGTGCTCCCAATTTGTTGCACATTTGATCCTTCTGGAATTTGAACTGTCATATACTCCTTAGAGCTCGCATCAACAGGTTTCAAAGAGTCTTGAACATAACCGTACCCAAAATATCCACCAGCAGCCACAAGCACCAAAAGAACTAAAAAGGTTACTAGGAAACCTTTGGCTTTTGATTTTTTCTTTTTCTTGGTTGGTTTTTTACCTTTACGGCGACGGTTACGACGTGATTCCTCCGTTAATCTGTCTGAGGATCCAGTTGAAGCTAGCGCTTCAGCTTTATTCTCAGAAGAAGCAACTGATGTATTGGCCTCTTCTGTCTTATAAGTCACATCTATCTTGGTCGGAGTATCGTTAAATTCTTTTTCTTCAGGTTCAAGTTCAACTGGTTCCACCTTAGGTTGAACGGACTCCACTACAGGTTCTTCAGCTGGATGAATCGGTTCTACTAGAGGTTCTTCAGATTCTACAACTTCAATCTTGTCAATGACAGGCTGTCTAATCTCTTTATCCTCTTTTTCATCCGTTTCATCAGCTTCAGCACTCGAAAGTGGAGGAACACTCGGCGCATTCTTTAGAATTTTATCGACAACAGATAGGGAATCAGCCATCAACTCTTCTGTTGAAGCATCAGATTCAGGATTTGCAGGAGTTACTGAACTAGCTTGAGATGATGAAGCTGTCAGATTTGGAATGTCTACTTCTTTCTCTCTTCTATCTTGTTCTTTTACTCTCTCTAAATCACGTAGAATCTGCTCTTTAAAACTTAATTTTTCTTCTTCTCTTGATTTTTCAGTCAAAAGCATTACCTCCTTGTTGACAATCCATAATATTATATCTTAAAAGTTACAGAAAAGCAACAAAACATCCCTTTCTATAGCTATGATTCTCATTTTTTAAGGTTGCCAAACCATATCATACCAACTTTCACCCGCAAAGCTTGACTGGGATACCCCCTCGTTAACAAAGCCATTTTTTTCATAATAAGGGATGAGATAGTCATGACAGGTCAAATTGATACCTTCTCGTTCATGTTCTAAAGCGACTTCTTTCAGAGCCCTTAACAGTCTTTTTCCCACGCCCAAGGCTTGTGCCTCCTTAGCTATGGAGAGACAGGTCACAGAGATATAGCCTCCAGGTCGATGGCTATAGTCTTTTATCTCTTCTGTAAATGACTGATCTTGTAGATGACGATGTGGGACGACTGGACCTTCGATATACCCAAGGATACGTCCCTCCTTTTCAGCTACGAGAAAACTGGTCTGAATTTCACGTAAGTGCGCCTCAAAGACCGAACGAGGAATGGCTTCTTCAAGGGAAAAATTCTCCAGCTCTATCTCTAAAATTTGATCTAAATCCGAAAATCTTGCTTGTCTGATTTTCATACTTCCTCCTGATAAAAAGGATTGGCCCAAATCAGATTCCATCCCGAAAATCTTGCGTATGAAGTTTCTGGCACTTCTTCCTCAACAAAGCCATTCATCTCAAAATAAGAGAGCAAGTCATCAGGACAAGTCAAGCGAAGATACTCATACCCTCCTTCCACTGCCACTTGTTTCAAACTAGCAAGAAGAAGAGTCCCCAAGCCTTGCCCGCGATGGTCAGGGTGAATAGCAAATGATCTTATTTCTATCCATGTGGGATGAAGAGACTGAGACTCTCCTAAAACATAGCCCACGAGCTGGTTTTCATCTCTAGCTACAAGAAAGGTATCCGCAATCTTACGGATACTCTCTTCCAAAAATTCGTAGCTCACTATTTCTTCTGAGGATAAACAAGATTCTTCAATTGCTACAATTTCTTCTAAATCCGATAAAGTAGCCCGTCCTATGGTAATTGGAATTTCCATTCTTTTTTCTTATTGGACGTTACTTGTCAAATTAGACAAGAGACGTTCGAATGAGTACTCATAGGTTTGGATATCTCCTGCTCCCATAAAGACATAGACTGCATTATCATGCTCAAGGAGTGGTGATACATTTTCAACTGTGATGACTTGGCTTTTCTTCTTAATTTTATCTGCTAGGTCTTCTACCTTGACGTCACCATGGTCCACCTCACGGGCTGATCCATAGATTTTCGCCAAGTAAACAGCATCTGCCTGGCTCAAAGCTTTAGCAAAGTCGTCCAATAAGGCAATGGTTCTAGTGAAAGTGTGTGGTTGGAAGATTGCAACAATTTCCTTACTTGGGTATTTCTGACGAGCCGCATCTAAGGTCGCAATGATTTCCGTTGGATGGTGGGCGAAATCATCAATAATAATGGTGCCATTGACAACCTTTTCAGTGAAACGACGCTTGACACCAGCAAATGTTTTCAAGTGTTCACGTACCAAGTTCAAGTCAAACCCTGCTGTATAAAGTAAACCAATAACGGCTGTCGCATTCATGATATTGTGACGACCAAAGGTTGGAATGTGGAATTGACCCAACTCTTGTCCGCGGAAATGAACGGTGAAGGTCGAACCAGTTGTAGAACGTAGAAGGTCGCTAGCTACAAAGTCATTTCCCTCAGCATCAAAGCCATAGTAATAGATTGGCGCATTGGCTGTAATCTTACGCAACTCAGCATCCTCACCGTAGACGAATAAACCTTTGGTAATTTGTTTAGCATAGTCATTAAAGGCATTGAATACATCCTCTAGACTCGTAAAGTAGTCTGGATGGTCAAAGTCAATGTTGGTGATAATAGAGTATTCTGGGTGGTAAGGCATGAAATGACGCTCATATTCGTCAGATTCAAAAACAAAATACTTAGCATTTTCAGAACCTCGACCCGTTCCATCCCCAATCAAGAAGCTAGTGTCTGTGATGTGAGACAAAACGTGAGACAGCATCCCAGTCGTTGATGTCTTTCCATGCGCTCCTGCAACCCCCATGCTGACAAAGTCACGCATAAAGCTACCTAGGAATTCATGGTAACGTTTGTAGCTGATACCATTTTTGTCGGCATAGGCGATTTCAACATTGTTATCTGGACGAAAGGCATTTCCAGCAATAATTTCAAGATCCCCTTGCAGGTTCTTTTCATCAAAAGGAAGAATCGTAATTCCTGCCTGCTCTAGTCCACGTTGAGTAAAGTAGTATTTTTCAACGTCTGAACCTTGAACCTTGTGTCCCATTTGATGCAACATCAAGGCTAGGGCACTCATCCCTGATCCCTTGATTCCAATAAAATGATATGTTTTTGACATGCTTTTCTCCCTTACTCAGTAATTCTTGTCAGATTCAACTCTTGGGCAACCTGACGTTCCTGTTCTGTTTGCTTATTCTTTTTATTATAGATTTGACTCTTCTTTAGAAAATCATAGTTGTTCTTTTTAGCCTTTTCCGTTTGAGATTTCGGAGTTGGAGTCACTACCTGGCCAGCTTCCTCGGCTAGAATATAGTGGGATTGGCTCAAGTTTTTGCTAAACTTGGCAAGCTCACCTGGATTTTCCTTTTGAAATGGTGCTGTTGGTTGGTTTCCTTGACGAACAAGTGTTGAACCATTGTGTCGTCTAGTATGACTAACATCCTGAGTCAAATACTTGGCCGAACGTTTCTTCTTCAAGTCCGCACGCGCCTCTTCTCGAGCCAATTCAGCATACGTTTTTTCAACTTTTTTAGGTTCTGGGCCTGGTTTTGGCTCCTTGCTAGCTACCGAAGGAGTTACAGCCTGTTCCTCATTGATAGGAGACCATTCCAAATAGTTCTTATCGCGGTAATCACCTTTGATATTACTAATAAAGTCTGACTCATCGTACAAGTCCATGACTGGCATTTTAGTCAGCATGATCTCATCATCTGACACCAGTGGAAATCGATCTTGTTTCATTTTGTATTTCCTTTCAACACTTCATTATAGCGTATTGTCTTGATTTTTCAAGTGCTGGCTTCAGAAATCCCTAAAATTTCTCGAATTTCTGCCAGACTAAGACTCGCACGCGATTCCGTTCCATCCAAAACTTGGGAAACCAGGTGTTTCTTCTGTTCTTGGAGTTCTTGAATCTTTTCTTCAATGGTTCCTCTAGTAATCAAACGGTAAACCTCTACCTTCCGCTCCTGTCCCATTCGGTGAGCTCGTCCGATAGCCTGAGCCTCGACAGCAGGATTCCACCAGAGGTCCACTAGGATGACGGTGTCAGCTCCTGTCAGATTGAGACCGACACCACCCGCCTTAAGGGAGATGAGAAAGATATCCCTTTCCCCTTGGTTAAATATTTTAGTCATATCTTGTCTGTCTTGAGCAGGAGTTGAGCCCGTAATTTTGAAGGAAGTCAAGCCCAAATTTGGGAGTTCTTGCTCGATTTTTTCCAACATTCCTTTGAACTGAGAGAAAATCAAGACCCGATGCCCACCATCTGCCACTTGTAGCAATAAATCTCGAAGGCTATCCAATTTACCACTGGCTCCATGGTAATCGTCCATGAAGAGAGCTGGCGTATCACAGATTTGACGCAAACGCATAAGACCAGATAAAATTTCTACCCGACTTCTCTGGAATTCTTGGTCTGTCACTTGGGCTAGACGGTCTCGCATCTGTTGCAACTGAGCGAGATAGATGGCCTTCTGCTGATCTTCCAGTTCATTTTTATAGACGACTTCGATCAGATCAGGCAGTTCTGTAAGAACCTCTTCTTTCTTACGCCTCATGACGAAGGGTTTGATAAACTGCGCGACTCGGTCAGCCGGTAATTTCATAAACTCCTTTTTACTTGGTAAGAGTCCTGGAAGCACAATTTGAAAGATAGACCACAACTCTCCTAAATGGTTTTCGATGGGCGTACCTGACAAAGCAAAAACTGCCGGCACCACAAACTGGCGTAAACTCTGAGCAATCTTGGTTTGGGCATTTTTCATGACCTGGGCTTCATCTAAAAAGAGGAAATCAAAGGTCATCTCTTGATAAAGCTCGCTGTCTTGACGAAAGGTAGCATAGCTAGTCACATAGATTTGGTGATTTTCAGAAAGAATCGCTTCTCGATTCGCTTTCAAACCATGAACGACAGCCAAATCCAACTGTGGGGCAAATTTTCTAAATTCATCTGCCCAGTTGTAGATTAAACCTGACGGCGCTAAAATCAAGACCCGACTATCTTCTGTCACCTGACTCGTCAAAAAAGCAATAGTTTGCAGTGTTTTCCCCAGTCCCATATCATCGGCTAAGATACCACCAAAACCATAGTGATGAAGCATCTGGAGCCAACGGACTCCCTTTTCCTGATAGTCTCTCAAACTCGCCTGCACCCGTATATCTCCCAGAGGAAAATCCTCTGGATGGGTCAAATCATGAGCTAAATGCTGAAATTCTTCTGAGAAGGAGATCCTGTCTCGACCTTCAAAAAGCTGAGACAGACTGTAAGCTAGGGATTTTCGCGCTTGGAAAGAACCATCTTTTAGCTCAACCCCCAGTTCCTGCAAATTTTGACGAAGCTGCTTGGTTTCCTCATCAAAAAAGTACACTTGGTCAGAAGAACTGATATAGAAATCCTGATTGCTGGTCAGGGCTTTAAGAGCTTGATCAATCTCTTCTTGGGCAATTCCTTGGAAATCAAATTGGATTTCCAACAGTCCTCTCTTGGACTCAATCTGAACCTGAGGAGCTTGGACGCTGTAGAGCTGATTGATTTCATCAGACAAGAAAACCTGACCCAATTTCTCAAAAGCTGGAATCGTATGGTGAAAGAAAGAATAAACCACTTCTGGCTTCAAAGCCTGTCTCCAAGACTGAAAATCAGCCTCAAAACCAGCCCCTAAACAGACTTGAAATAATTGGTTTTCCAAGACAGCATCACTTGAAAAAGGTAATTGTTCCAGCTGTTGACGACTAGTCACCTTAACATCTCCATAGTCAAACTGGATATCCAAGCGGATACGGCCGTCATCCTCCCTATCAAAGTAAAAGATTGGTGAAAAGGGTCTGATTTGCAAGCGCTCAGGAGCAGAAACTGTGCCCAGCTGTCCAAACAAAGGCAGACAGGCAGCCAGACGATCACGATCACTGTTGTCAAACTGGAGGCATTTTCTCCCTCTTTCCTCCTGAGGAAGCTCCTTAATTTCCTTTAGTAGGCTGATTTGTTTAGGGTTTAAGAGATAAAGATTCCCCTTACGAAAGAGAACTGCCCCTCCATAGAATACGTTAACTCGCTCAGTCTCAGAAATTTCCATCTCAAAATAATCAGGATACTCCTGCACTGAAAAAGAGAAAAGGTTTGCTTCTGGATCTAAATCATGAAAGAGAAGATTTTCATAACTATCAATCTGGTGTTCAAAATGAAAATCTTCCAAGTTCATCAGCAACTCCACTCCCTGCTCAAAAAAGGTCAGAGGGAAAAAGAGGTGACGACCTTGATTGGGGAAAAAGAGGTCTTGACTCAGTCCCTCCTCAATCAAGCCACATAAAAAAGTAAGAACATCTTGACTAGCTGTATCAAAAGCATCCCAAGACAAGTCATTTTCATAGTGTTTCCCAATCATATATGGCTTTCGATGGACTAAGACATTCAAAAAGAGTGGGATGTCACGAATGACATAATATTTTTGACTATCAACTAAACCGATTCGGAGAGTCCAAAGGAGGCGATTGGTCCCAGCTTCCACCTGGCCTTGAGCCGACAAAGTGTAGATTTGCTCTCTCTTCTGAGGTTGGATACGCTCCAAAAAACTACCGCCAAAACTAACCTTGGTTTCGACCTCTTCTTGCTCTTCATGTCCTTTTTCTAAGGCTTGTAAAATCACCTGGCCTTCTTCGTCGTTCTTCAGATAATGCTCGAGCGCTGCGAGGTGAACACAGTAACCTCTTTTTTGGAAAAAATCGCAAGCACAAAAAACAAGATCATCCTCTAAACTGTAGCGCAAGTCTTCTCCCGCCACACGAGTATAGAGGCGATTCCCTTTTTCCTTGATAATCTCAATGTTGCCCGTTTCATAGAGAGTAACACCCTCCATGCGCAACTTTCCTGGAATCAATTTAGCCATAGTTACCCCTTTATCTTATCTTTTCATTATACCACATTTTCCCCTATGAAAATAGCCTTCTAGGAAGACTTTTCTCCTAGAAGGCTGGATTTTTAAAGTGTAGCAAAAGTGGTCACGATGCGTTGGCAAACCTCTTCCAGTACTGACTTCGGCATAGCTACATTGAGGCGGGCATGAAGAGCTCCCTCCTCCCCAAAGTCCAAACCTCGGTTCAAGATAACCTTGGCTTCATTTCTCAAAAGCTCTTGCAAGCGGTCATCCGTTAGGTCATAGGCTGAAAAATCAAGCCAGATCAAGTAGGTACCTTGTGGTTTCATGACCTTAATCTTGGTTTCGTTGCCCAAAATATCCACTACATAGTTAATGTGGTCCTCGATGACTTCTTTTAACTCTCCTAGCCAGTCCTTACCATAACGGTAGGCAGCTTCTGTCGCCAAATACCCCAAGCCTGAGATTTCATGTTGGTTATTGGCCAACTGGCGTTTTTGGAAAGCAACACGAAGCTTGGGATTTTCAATAACTGCATAGGAATTTTTCGTCCCAGCAATATTAAAGGTCTTAGTGGCACTGCTCAAGATAAGGGCAAAGTCTTTAAAAGCTGGATCAATGGTATTGAATGACTGGTGTTTGTGACCAAAGAGAGCCAAATCTTGGTGAATCTCATCTGAAACAAGCAAAACACCGTGTTTTTGGCAGAGATGACCAATCTTTTCTAACACTTCCTTTTCCCAAACACGTCCACCAGGATTGTGGGGATTGCAAAGAATATAAAGCCTCACATCCTCTTCCACCAATTCCTTCTCTAACTGGTCAAAGTCAATCTCAAACAGCCCATCCTTTTCCATCAAAGAATTGGTAATCAATCTGCGATTGTTCAGTTTGACACTGCGGGCAAAAGGTGGATAGACTGGTGTGTTAATCAGAACAGCCTCTCCTTCTTTTGTAAAGGCTTGAATAGCTGTTGAGATGGCCGGTACCACTCCCTCGATAAAGACGAGGGCATCCTTGTCAAAGCGATACCCGTGTTGTGTGGCTTCCCAGTCCTGAACCGACTTTATCAAAGCATCGCTAGCATAGGTATAGCCATAGACCAACTGATCTGCGTAGGCTTGTACAGCTTGTCGAACTTCAGGCAAAACCACAAAGTCCATATCTGCTATCCAAGCTGGTAGAACTTCTCGATCATCTTCCGCTTCTTTCCATTTATAAGTATGATGCCCAAAACGATTGGGCAGGCTTGTAAAATCATATTTTCCCATATCTGTCTTATCCTTCCAAAGCTTGTCGCAAGTCCGCAATCAAATCTCTAGCATCTTCAATCCCGATTGACAAGCGCAGGAGGTCATCTGTTAAGCCATAGGAATGGCGCACTTCTGCTGGAATATCCGCATGAGTCTGAGTTGTCGGATAGGTAATCAGACTCTCTACCCCACCCAAACTTTCTGCAAATGAGAAGACCTTTAAGCTATTTAAAATATGAGGAATACGCTTTTCATCCACTACTTTAAAGGAAATCATCCCCCCACGTCCTGTATAGAGAACTTCCTTGACAGCAGGTGAATCCTTCAAAAAAGCAACCACTTCTTGGGCATTGGCTGTCGAACGTTCCATACGAAGAGGCAGGGTTTTGAGACCACGAATCAACTGATAACTATCAAATGGTGACAAGACCGCACCAGTCGTATTGAGATTGTAGAACAGTTGTTCATATAGTTCTAAACTATTAGTCACAACCACCCCAGCTAAAACATCATTGTGCCCTGCTAAGTACTTGGTGGCAGAATGAAGAACGATATCCGCACCATCTTCAATCGGACGTTGGTAAATCGGACTGTAGAAGGTATTGTCCACCACTACCTTGGCACCCTTGGCATGAGCTAGTTTTGCTAGTTTGGCAATATCAAATTCCAACATCAAGGGATTGGTTGGTGTTTCAATATAAAGAACATCCACATCTTTCTCCAACTCAGCAATCAGCTCTTCTTCTGTATTGGCATAGGTAAAATGGAAACGGCCTTCTTGCTCGACTTGGTTAAACCAACGGAAAGAACCCCCATACAGATCGCGCACAGCCAAGACTTTACTTCCTACTGGAAAAACACTAAAGGCCAGTACAATCGCAGCCATACCTGAGCTTGTCGCTAGGGCATAATCAGCTGATTCGATTGCCGCCAAGACTTCCTCCGCCTTACTGCGAGTTGGATTTTTAGTACGGGTATAGTCAAATCCCGTAGACTGACCGAACTCCGGATGCTGATAAGTGGTTGAAAAATGAAGCGGTGTTACCAAGGCACCTGTAGCCTCATCTGACTTGATCCCAGCCTGGGCCAAAATTGTGTTGATGTGTAGTTCTTTGCTCATACAATACCTCCAAATCTATAGTAACTATTGTACCACTTATTTTTACTAACTCATTTTCTTGTTTTCAAGAGCTAGTTATAGTTTCAAACTATATAAAAACGATAGTTCCTTGAGAAACTATCGTTTTTCCTGTTGAATAGACTGGTTATTTAACGTGTTTTGCCAGTTCTTCTTGCGCTTTTTTATTTGATTCTTCTTTTTCTTTTTGCCATTTTTCTCTAGCTTTTTCATACTCATCAGTCGTTACAGTCTTATCTTGCAACTTGAGGTACTTGTATGATTCGACACCCTTATTTCCTGCTTGTGAGAATGGCGCTGAGAATGGAACTGTCTTTCTCAAGCCAGGTGTTCCACCTTGGGAAACATTTGGAATTGCAAGGGCGCTATCAACGAGCCAAGCTTGAATTTCAGCATATTTTTCATAACGTTTTGCTGGGTCTTGCTCCTTGTTCGCTTCTTCCAACATTTGAGTGTAAGTATCCAGACCAACTGCCTTAGCCTTGTCATTAACCTCACCTGGTTCTAAACCAAGGTTTTGCAACATACCACCGTTATTGACATTTAAGATATCAAGATAGCTTGATGGATCCAAGTAGTCAGCACTCCAACCGCCATTATAGATATCAAAGTCTTTTTGAGCTGCGGTTTGAGCGAGGTAGCTAGAATTATCGTAGTCATCTGTCGATAATTGTTGGATATCGATAACCACATTCTCAGCTCCTAGAACAGATTCGATGGATTGTTTCAAAGAGCTCGCTTCAAGTACACCTTTTTTAGCTGATTGGTCTACAGATACATCCAAGTGGATTGGGAATTGCACACCCTTAGCTTCCAATTCTTTCTTAGCTTCTGCAAATTTAGCTTTAGCCTTGTCAGGATTGTAGTATGGGTCTTGCGCATCTGCAAAGTTGATTCCTTGCCATTCTTGGCCATAGTTGACCATCTTTTCTGAAACAACATCGCCAAAGTCTTTTCCGTTGATACTTACAAATGTTGGAGGTACAACCAAGTTACGAATAATCTTTGTTGCTCCTTCTTCCCCTTGAGATTGTGCTCCATAGGCTGTACGGTTATAAGCATAGTTGAAGGCTTGACGGAAGTTTTTATTCAGAACTGCTTCTTGGGTTGATTTCTTTTCGATATCTGATGTCTTAGACGTGAAGTTATAAGATTTTCTGTCCAAGTTGAAGTTCAAGTAATAAGAAGTTGCGTTTTGCATACTATAGATGATGTTATCCTTGTTCTTCTCTTTAATTCCTTCAAAGCTTGAGCTATTTGGATAGAGACGCGCGTAGCTGTAGACTCCTTCTACAAAGTTACGAGCTAGGGCATCTTGGTCACTACCATCATAGTAAGTCAATTTCACATCATCCACAAAGACATTTTTAGCATCCCAGTAATTTGGATTTTTCTTGTATTCGATAACAGATTTTGAAACAAAAGATTTCATCAAGAAAGGTCCACTATACAAAATACTAGAAGGATCTACCTTACCAAAATCATCCCCTTTTGATTTCAGGAAGTCTGCATTGACAGGGAAGAGAATGGTTGAAGTTGTTTTAGAATTCCAATAAGGTTCTGGACGTGTCAAAGTATACTGAACTGTTTGGTCGTCAATCGCCTTAACACCGACAGTTGAAAAGTCAGTTGTTTTCCCGTTGATATAGTCATCCAAACCTGCTACAGAGTCTTGAACAAGGTACAAGGCTTCGGATTTTTTATCAGCAGCATATTTCAAACCTGTCACAAAGTCTTGGGCCGTTACAGGGGCGTATTCTTCACCCTCATAAGTATACCATTTTGCATCCTTACGCAATTTGTAAGTATAGGTCAAACCGTCCTGAGAAACAGTCCAATCCTCTGCCAATGATGGAACATAGTTACCGTATTGGTCATTTTCCATCAACCCATCCACCAAATTGGTCACGATGTCATTGGTTGTTGCACGGTTTTCTGCAAGATAGTTCAAACTAGATGGATCGCTCGAATAAACATAGTTATATGTTTTAGTAGCGCTACTTGAATTTCCACATGCGCTCAGTAAGATACCTGCGCTTAACACGACACTTGCAAGTGTCAGATACTTGGCTTTAGACTTTTTCATTTCCAGAACCTCCTGTTTAAAAGTTTTGTCTTATTATACAGCTTTGGTTTTATTTAGTCAAGTGATTTCTGAAGAAAAACTTAAAAAAGCATATTTTTTGCTCTTGATTTTAGAAAAAGTTCTCTTTTTTTAAGAAAAATGTAGTATAAAAACCTTTCTGTTAAAGAAAGGTTAAATTCATTACTTTTATTTATAAATCTTTTTACGATATTTTCAATCGTGTCCGTAGTCGGTCTGCTTGAGCTTTGCCGATTATCTTGTCCAAGAGTCGTGTCCGTAGGCTCATCAAACCATAAAGGCCTCCTCCAAGCCCTCCGATGAGAGCCACATAAAGGAAACTCCAGAAACGTCCACTTGGTTGGAAGACAAAACCGAGTAGCCACTGCAAGAAGCCAACTAGGATAAACATGACAAGGGTCAAGATGGTAATCAAGATAGTCCGCTTCAAGATTATCTTTCGACGAGCACCCGTTACCTGGCAGATGTCACGGTACATCAAGACATTCGGAATAATCAAGCCGATAGTCGTTGAAATCAAAGGACCGTAGCTATGGAAAATAGCAATGGTTGGCAATTGCAAGACGATCTTAGCAATGGAACCATAGATAAAGTAAAGAACTGCCTTGCGGTTTCGGAACATGGCCTGAAGCATAGGAGACAAGACCATATACAAGCCTAGGATAGTAGACTGCAAAACTGCAAAGACAAATAAGCCCATGGCCAGACTATCTGGCTTACCGTAAAAGACTGTATAAAGAGGCTCCCCTACCATGACCACTCCAACCGTTGCAGGTAGTAGAAATAAGAAGAGCATGGTTAGGCTATCTTGGACTAGGCGAGCCGCTGCCGGCAAGTCACCTTTTACATAGTTTTCCGTCAACAGTGGCAAGCCGACACTCCCAATCGAAACTCCTACAGAGATTAAAATCATGGTAATTTTATTAGGATTGGCAGAGAAATAAGAAAACATGACAACCAAGTCTTCATTACTGTAGTTGGTAAACCACTTCATACTATTAATAAAGGTCATCTGGTCTAAAATCTGGAAGAGCTGGATGGCTGATCCTGTCAGGATAAAGGGAATGGCTTCCTTGATGGTATCGACTAAGAGTCGCTTACTATTGATCCTATCCCGTGTTTCAAAGACTCTTTTGAGCAAACCTTCTTGGGCAAGGAAATAAATCAAGACTGCAAAACTTGCCACCATCCCCACAAAAGCCGCAAAAGTTGACTGAGTAACGGCTGATAAGTAGTCACCAGAACCCATCTTCATAATGAAGAAGGTTGCCAACAACATCCAGATAACACGGATCACCTGCTCGGCGATTTGACTCATGGCATAAGGTTTCAGGTTATTCATCCCTTGGAAGAAGCCTCGAATGACACTCATAGATGGGAAAATCAAGACCGCCCAAGCCAAGCTCTGCATGATGGGAATCAGATCTTTCCCCACACCTGACAAATCTGCTAACCAGGGAGAAAAGAGATACAAGACCAAGGCAAAGACTAAGCCCAAGCCTGTCATAAAGCTTAGGAAACTCCGAATCAAGGCAAAGCTATGCTCTTCTTCTCGCATAGTATTGTACTTAGCCACTTGTTTGGCGACCGCAACTGGGATACCCGCTGTCGAAATCAGCAAGAACCAAGCGTAAATATTGTAGCCCATGGTAAAGAGACCATTTGCCTTGGCTGCATAGGTTCCCATCCAAATATACCAGGGAATAATGTAGATAGCCCCAAGGAGGCGACTAATAAAGTTACTAGCTGTTAGCCAAGCAGTCCCTCGCAACATCTGGGCTTGCTGGTGATTGTTTTCGTTAGACATAGCTTCCTCATTCAATTTTGATAACTAGGAAATTTTCCTCATCTTCCATTATAAACTTTTCCTTGTTACTTGTAAAATTCAGACTTTCGGTTTACAATAGAAAGTATGATTAAGATTGAAACCGTACTAGATATATTAAAAAAAGATGGTCTCTTCCGCGAGATTATCGACCAAGGACACTACCACTATAACTACAACGAAGTTGTTTTTGACAGCATCAGTTATGACAGCAGAAAAGTAAAAGAAGGCACTCTTTTTTTTGCAAAAGGCGCTGCCTTTAAAAAAGAATACCTTCTTTCTGCTATAAGTCAGGGCTTAGCCTGGTACGTCTCCGAAAAGGACTATGAGGTCGGTATCCCTGTCATCATTGTGAACGATATCAAGAAAGCCATGAGTTTGATTGCGATGGAATTTTATGGTAATCCGCAAGAGAAACTAAAAATTCTCGCTTTCACAGGGACAAAAGGAAAGACAACATCTGCTTACTTTGCTTACCACATCCTATCTCAACGCTACCCAACAGCTCTCTTATCAACTATGAATACAACTCTAGATGGCAAGACCTTCTTTAAATCTTCCTTCTCAACGCCTGAAAATATCGATCTTTTCGACATGATGGCTCAGGCTGTTAAGAATGGTCGAACCCATCTTGTAATGGAAGTCTCTAGCCAAGCCTATCTTGTTCATCGAGTCTATGGCCTGACCTTTGATGTAGGTGTCTTTCTCAACATCACTCCTGACCATATCGGACCGATTGAGCATCCTAGCTTTGAAGATTACTTCTACCACAAACGTCTCTTGATGAAAAATAGCCGAGCAGTTGTCATTAATAGCGACATGGACCACTTTTCTATATTGAAAGAACAAGTGGAACATCAAGAACATGACTTCTATGGTAGCCAGTCAAGTAACCAAATCGAGAACTCAAAAGCCTTTAGCTTTTCCGCTACAGGTAAACTCGCTGGTGATTATGATATCCAACTCATCGGCCATTTTAATCAAGAAAATGCAGTTGCTGCAGGACTTGCCTGCCTTCGTCTAGGTGCTAGTATAGAGGACATCAAAAAAGGAATCGCTACAACCCGCGTTCCTGGACGTATGGAAGTTCTCACCCAAAAAAATGGTGCCAAGGTCTTTATTGACTACGCCCACAATGGCGATAGTCTGAAAAAACTGATTTCTGTTGTTGAAACCCATCAAACTGGAAAAATTGCCCTGGTTCTCGGTTCGACTGGAAACAAGGGTGAAAGTCGCCGCAAAGACTTTGGCCTCCTCCTCAATCAACATCCTGAGATTCAAGTCTTTCTCACCGCTGATGACCCCAACTATGAAGATCCAATGACCATTGCAGATGAAATCGGTAACTATATCAGTCATCCTGTTGAAAAGATTGCCGATCGTGAAGAAGCCATTAAGGCAGCGATGGCCATCACAAATCAAGAACTTGATGCCGTGATTATTGCAGGTAAGGGAGCCGATTGCTACCAAATCGTCCAAGGAAAGAAAGAAGACTATCCTGGAGACGCAGCCATCGCAGAACGTTATCTATAAAAAAATCAAGGGAATATTTCCCTTGATTTTTTAGTCTTCTTTCTTAAATGAGTTTTTAAGACCTTCAACGGCACCTTCTACAGCACCTTTAGCATCTTCAACTACTTCTTTTGCTTTCGCAACTGTTTTTTCTACAGTGCCTTCTGCTTCTGTCTTGCTATCGCCAGTAACTTTACCAAATCCTTCTTTGATAGCACCAGTTGCTTGATCCAATTTATTTTCAAGTGACATAGCTCTGTCTCCTTTGCTTTTAATACGATAAACGTTATCGCTTACATTCAGTTTATGCTTATTCTTTAGCAAAGTCAAACAATCAGCTCAAAATTAAGCCATTAAGACAAATAGAAAGTCAACCGTTCCTTATCAAAATCAGCAGCTAACTCATACTTTCCATCTTCTTTTTGCACAATATAGCCTAGGACGACCAAACTATCCACAAAGATATCACGGCGTTTCTGCATCAGTTGATCTTTTTTGAGGAATTTTAACAAAAAAGTCGTCATATATTTGAGGGCATACTCAGGGTTAACATCTCCTAAAATATCATAGAGTTTCTGCTGATCTTCTGTCAGTAGATACTGGTTCTTAACTTTATAAAAATAATTAGACAAGGTCATTTTATGCCTTGCAAAGTCCGTATGTTCGATTAAAATGGCTGCATTGGTTTGATTGCGCAATTCCGTCTCAAAAGTCTTCTCCAGCAAGTCTTGATAGACTGGACTGTCCTCTCTGATAAAAATCTCTTGATCAAGGACTAAATCATCCGTAGATTCTAAAAAAGGGAGATTGAGAAAATAGCGTTTGTTTTCCCTTAGAATCAAGCCTGCCTTTATATACTCTTCCATGAGTTTATCAACTGACACATCTGGAAATTGAGCCTTGATTTCTCGTAGGATCACATCATCATGCTGGTCCAGATAGTTGACCAAATCTATAAAAAATGGCTGCCGAGTCAAACGAGATGGATTAAAAATCTGAATCATGAAGATTCCTTTCTTTACATTCTAAAAGGGGGGATGTTGCTAGTTGACTAGGATTGGTCCCTGGCTGGTTCAGAGGCACAGCTATTCCTAGTTCTATATAGTATTCATTCCAGAAATCACTAATTTCCTGCCCATCATCACCAAACTTCATAGGGGTGGTTTCAAAAATAGGTAAAATCTCAGCGATGTACTGGGAACAATAGAATCCTTCCCCATCAGGGTAAAAAGAAGAATTATAAGGAGCTCCAAGATGCTGGTTAGCTCTTTTCTTTACTTTTTGAATATCTATTTTTGGATAAAGATAAAGATCATACAGACAAGCTGGCTCTAAGAAGTCTCTTAGTTTTTGACAGATAACACCAGCTTGCCCACTAGCATGGTAGATGAAACCATCCAAATAGATGGCTACATGACTATAGCTCCCAGTAGAAGCCTGGATGGCCTGCCCCATATCTGAAAGGTCCTTCACAAAAATCAAATCACCATTTTCTAACATCTTTCTCTCCTAGAAAAAAAGGAGCCGAAACCCCTTTAACTATATGGAAAACATCGTTTTCTATTTTGAAATAACACCCAAAATATTAAGCATTAAAGCTTTCAGTCAACTGTGGCACCACTTGTTTCTTACGTGAAACAGCACCTGGAAGGAAAGCGTGGTTGTTTTCAAGTTTGAAATTGAAAGCTGCTTCGACCTTGTCCATGTTTGAACCAAGAGCCAAAATTTCTGAGTTTGAGTTGACGATGTCTGTAATCATCAAGACAAAGTCAGAGTAGCCGTTTGCCGCATTAGCTGCTTGCATTGCTGCTTCGATTTCAGCTTGGCGTTCCAAGACTTCAGCAATATCAACTGTATTGACTTGGGCAACACGAACCTTATTTCCATTGAGTTCAAAGGTCTTAGCATCGATATCAATCAATTCTTCAGCAGATTTGCTAGCCAAGTTAGTACCAGCCTTGAGCATAGCCAAACCGTACTCTTCCAAGTTGACACCAGCTAATTCAGCCAATTCAGGCGCAATGACTTTATCAGATGGGTGAGTTGTTGGTGATTTCAAAAGAAGAGTATCTGAAATCAAACCTGAAAGCATCAAACCTGCGATTTCTTTAGGAACTGCTACACCATGTTCTTTGAACATGCGGTAAACGATAGAAGACGCTGATCCAACTGGTTCCAAACGCATGTAGAGTGGGCTTGCAGTTTCAAAATTAGCCACACGGTGGTGGTCCACAACACCGTAAACTTCTACTTCAGCGATATCTGACACTGACTGTTGGAATTCATTGTGGTCAGTCAAGATAACTTGCTCTGCACCTTCTGCTTTAGCAGATGTGATAACACGCGGTGCTTCTACACCAAAATAGTTCAAAACAAAAGCTGTTTCTTCATTAGGAGTTCCAAGTGCTACAGCTTCTGTGTCCAATCCATAAGCCTCTTTTGCAAGGTAAGCAAAGGCTACAGATGACCCGATGGCATCTGAGTCTGGATTTTGGTGACCAAATACTAGAATCTTAGACATGATAATACCTCTTTAAATTTATTCATCTTATTGTAGCACTTTTTTCCTCTTTTGACAAAAGTAAGAGGAGCCAAAGGACTCCTCGTTAGACATCAATATGGTTGACTAGATTTTTCTCTTGATTTTCAGATAAAAATCGTTCTTTCTGCGGGCGTTTCTTTCGTTTGAGGAGAGCTTCGGCAGACATGGCTTCTTCCTTACTGGCAAAACCCTGAGCATAGATGAGTTTGACTGGCAAGCGAGCTCGGGTATACTTGGCTCCCTTACCACTATTATGAACGGCAAGGCGCCTCTTCACATCCGTTGTATAGCCCGTATAGTAAGACCCGTCGCGACACTCCACCACATACATATAGGCCTTATGATCCATAGTAAATCTCTTGAATTTCTGGTGTATAGGAACCATCATCATTGTGAACGATGAGAGGTGGCAAGACCTTAAAGCCACTCGTTGAGCCATCCTTGATAGCTTCGATTAAGAGCATATTGGCCTCCTTCTCACGTTTAGGATAGACAAATTGCAGGCGCTTGGGTGCCAAATTATGGCGTTTGAGCATGTCCAAGATATCCAAGAGCCGATCAGGACGATGGACCATGGCCAAACGGCCATTAGACTTGAGAATACTCTGAGCACTACGGCAGATTTCTTCTAGGTTAGTCGTAATTTCGTGTCTGGCCAGAAGGTAATGTTCACTCTCGTTCAGATTAGAATGCGGATCCACCTTAAAATAAGGCGGATTGCACAAAATCATATCCACCTTACTTCCCTGAATGTGGGCAGGCATATTTTTCAAATCATCACAGATGACCTGCATCTGCTCTTCCAAGCCATTCAATTGAACCGAACGCTCTGCCATATCCGCCAAGCGCTCCTGAATCTCTACAGATATTATCCGCGCCTGAGTACGTGAACTAGCAAAAAGTCCCACTGCACCATTTCCAGCACAAAAGTCCACAATTAAACCCCGTTTAGGGAAGCGAGGAAAGCGTGACAAGAGAACACTATCCACCGAATAGCTAAACACTTCTCTATTTTGGATGATCTTGATATCTGTCGAAAAGAGCTGATTGATTCGCTCTCCTGGTTTTAATAATTGTTCTTCTTTCATACTTTTATTATATCAAATTATGTTAATAGCACAAATAATTTAGATAGTCGTATTTATGGCTTCTTCTTTAAATGCTCCAATGCTTCACGCGTCCAAACAGGCATCATTCGTCCAAGTGGTGCAAAACCGTGCTTGATACGATCATTTGAAAAACGTCTCCGTCTTGGCAATTGATGTTTTTCCTCTTCCAAAGTACGGATAGAAAGACTAGCCTTCCCAGTGTATTCGTCAAAATCCACCACCTGAACTTGGACTTCATCACCAATTTTTAAAATGTCATAGATATTTTCAATAAATCCCGTCCGAATCTCCGAGATGTGAATCAGCCCTGTCACCCCTGTCTCTAACTCGACAAAGGCACCATAGGGCTGAATTCCTGTAATACGCCCAGTTAGCTTATCACCAATTTTCATTCTAGTCCTCAATTTCAATCGTTTCAATTACTACATCTTCAACTGGTTTATCCATGGCCCCTGTCTCAACAGCTGCAATGGCATCCAAGACCGCAAACGATTCTGCGTCTACCAATTGCCCAAAAACAGTGTGACGACGGTCAAGGTGAGGAGTTCCACCTTGTTCTGCATAAATCTCAGCGATTGGCTCAGGCCAACCACCACGCGCAATCTCTTTCTTAGAATATGGCAAATGTTGGTTTTGCACGATAAAGAACTGGCTACCATTGGTATTTGGACCCGCATTGGCCATAGAAAGGGCACCACGGATATTATAAAGTTCTTCTGAAAATTCATCTTCAAAAGCTTGTCCATAAATAGACTCTCCCCCCATACCAGTACCAGTTGGGTCTCCACCTTGGATCATAAAGTCCTTGATAATGCGATGGAAAATCACACCATCATAGTAACCGTCTTTTGACAGAGCAACAAAGTTGGCTACTGTTTTGGGAGCATGTTCAGGGAAGAGCTTGATACGCAAGTCTCCGTGATTTGTCTTAATAGTCGCTAGCGGGCCTTCTACTGTTTCAATTTCTACTTGTGGGAAATGCAATTCTTTTTCTACCATACCAAATCCTTCTAAGGCACCAAAAATGCCATCTTCTTCTACTGTTTTTGTAATATAATCTGCTTTTTCTTTGATTTTTTCATGGGAAACTCCCATGGCAATACTGATTCCAGCATAATCAAAGAGTTCCAAGTCATTGAGCCCATCCCCAAAGACCATAACATTCTCTGGTTTCAAGCCTAGATGTTCTACAACCTTGGCTACACCAGTTGCTTTGGATCCTGAAATCGGCACGATATCAGATGAATGTTCATGCCAACGCACCATGCGAAGTTTATCTGATAAAGACTCTGGTAAGTGCAAGTCATCCCCTTTATCTTCAAAGCTCCACATCTGGTAAATATCTGCTTTTTCATGAAAGTCAGGATCCACATCCAAGTTTGGATAAATCGGATCAATAGCCTCACTGATTAGTTCTGTTCGCGTGGAGAGTTTGGCGTCATGACTACCAACCAGGCCATATTCAATTCCCTCTCGCTTAGTCCAAGAGATATACTCCTCAACATCTGACTTGTCAATCTGATGCTGATAAATGACCTGGCCTTTTTTATCTTCTATATAAGCCCCATTCAGAGTTACAAAAAAGTCAGGTTTGAGCTCACGAATCTCTGGAACAACACCAAAAATACCACGTCCAGAGGCGATTCCTGTTAAAATTCCTTTTTCACGCAACTGTTTAAAGACAGTGGGAATTGTAGCTGGAATAAAACCTGTCTTTGACGTACGCAAGGTATCATCAATATCAAAAAAGACGATTTTAATCTTCTTTGCCTTGTATTTTAATTTCGCATCCATCTCTCTACCTCTTTTCCATCACTCTTTCCATTATACCATAAACCTTAGGAAATTCCTTTTTTGAAAAAAGATGAAAATCCTATCAAAAAGAGAGCCAGTATAACTAACCCTCTCTTTTCATCCTAGAACATCTCTAGAGCAATCATGGTAATCATCGTGGCATCATAGTAGTTGTCCAAAGGTAAATCTTGTGTAAAAATGTATTTATTTTGCTGAAGAAGTTTCATATAACCTTCTCCCTTGTCAGATGCATAGGTAATCGGTGCCAAGAAACTACCTGCCTGGTATTGATTGAGGGCAGTTCCGTTCAAGTCATAACCAGCGTAAATACGTTGCTCTTTCATAAAGAAATCCATCATCTTTTGAACGAGTTTTTGGCTTCTTTCATCCTGGCTCCGTGACAAGTGATAAGGCAAACGACAAGCGTTATAAGAATACGCTCCATCATACTGAGATTCGATTGTGTTGGCATCAACAAGACGCGCGCCTGACTTCTCAGCCCAGATAAAATCTGGCAAGAGACCCGTATCAGAATGAGAACTGATTTGCTCCAATTGCCCAAGCATTTTATCCTTAATATCTAGCCATTGTTTATCACCAGTTAGATTATAAAATACTTGGAAATAATGAGGTAGTGTATCAGATGTTCTCATCAAATAGTAAAAATCCGTATTTTTTTTCGCCCAATTTCCTACCTTTAGAACACCAGTATCCTCGTTATAATTAAAGCGAAGAATATCAATCAAAATACTTTTGGCTTGATCTTCATATTCCTGTGCTTTATCTGGCCACTGCTTGGCAGCTTCAATCAAAGAATAAGCGATGTAGAGATCACCATCGGTTGCGTTTTGCTTCTCAACCGTTTCGCTACCATTTGTAATCACTTGCTTCCAAGACATCAACTGTGTTCCCTCAATACGATGATTTTGATAATAGCGATAAAGGCTATCAAAATCTGCTTGACTTGCTTGCCCTTTTTGGGCTGCTAAAACCGTTATGAGCATGCCGTAACTTTGGGCCTCTGATAGAACCGTCGTTTCCTCAGAATCATTCGTCGTACGAACATAAGACTGATCGCCTTTTGTAACGAGAAACTGTTGGCTCCATTGGCTGTAAATGCGATTGCGCATCTCGATTTTACTCCTTCCCCTTGCCAAAAACAAGGTTAAACAAAAGATAGAAAGGATGAACACAAACCATACATATTTTAATTTATTCGTTTTCATAGAACCTCCTATCCTGCGAACCGCTTGGTTTTAACCCACTTGGTTTCTTTTCGGTGAAGTACCTTATCCAGCACGATTGAAGAAATGGAATCAATGGATACAACGATAAACATCTGTGCATAAGAGAAATAGGCTGCCAAGGCTAACCAGATTTGTTTCGTCGTCGCTTGTCCAAATTGACTTGCCAATGCTGTCATAATTTGCATCAAATAGAGACCAATCATGAGTATCCAGTTGAAGAGCATGAGCTGGGCGATGTAGATATTGTCCGCATCAAAAGCAAATGGAACCCTGACATCTGGGAAGAAAAGATTAAGGCAGATCGCTAGCACATTCGCTAGGAAAATCAAATCCGATAGGACAATGGCAAAGTTAAACCAAAAGAAAACACATGAATAGTTAAAGACTTCTAGTTTGACGCGCCAGTTTGCTCTGCCAAATAAATGCTTAAAGTTCGAGAGAACTACTTCATAATTTCCTTTCGCCCAACGTTTCCGCTGCATATAGTAACTCTTTAAGGTCTCAGGTTCTTGTTGGAAAGCCTCTGAATTATAAGCAAGGGCAATCAATTTACCACTCTGCATGATTTTGAAGGAAATATCGGTATCCTCAGTTAAGGCACCATTTTTCCAACCACCGATACTCTTTACAAAGTCGGTTTGAATGATGAAGTTGGTTCCTGGGATACGCCCAATTTTAAAGAGATGCCACATCCCAACGTGGTGCACGCGCTGGGTAACAACGATTTCCTGGTTGATACAACGAGTCAAGAAATTTTGATTGGCATTTCGAGTCTTGTTGCGGCCAAAAGATGCCACGTGACGTTCTGGATCCTTCATCACTTCTTTTACAAGAAAATAAAGAGCATTTTTTTCAGGCATGGCATCCGCATCATAAACACAGATGTATTCGCCTGTTGCCATCTCCAAAGCATCGTTTAGAACGCCCGCTTTTCCTCCCGTACCAGTACGGTCGATAATGGTTAGATTTCTTCCTGCATATTCAGGCATGGCTTGTACAGACAAACATTCTGCATAGGTGTTATCCGAACAGTTATCCGCAAACAAGAGCAACTCCACACGGTCGTGAGGGTAATTCCTATCCAAGATAGCTTTTGCTGTTTGGGCAATAACCACATCCTCATTATGAGCAGGAACGACAATGGTGACATTAGGGTAATAAGGCAGCGGCGACGTATCTACACGAAAATCACTATGTTTAAACCAAAAGTGAACAGCTGAAAAGAGGATTACCAAGCCCCATGCTAGAGAAATCCAAATTGTAAGCAAGGTAAAAATCATTAACATTTGACTAATCATGATTCACCGCCTTAAAATTTTTGTTCACTCGATGGTAAAGAATATTGTATGCAATAAATAATATGATAAAACAAATGCCAAAGGCGAGACTGAGTCCCAAAGCAATGCCAAAAAATATATTGGTTAGAGTCATGTTTCCTCCTAATATTCTACAATTACATCTGTCTCTAATTGACGTTTGAGATGACTGGCAACATCCGCGTAGTCTTGGTATTTCCCTCTATTATCAGAGTTAATCACCAAATAGCCTGTTTGGAACTGAATTCCTTGATTGCCATCTTCTCCATGAAAAACTAAACTGCTCAGTTTCTCCTGCAAATCACTCAGATAGACTTCCTTTAAAGAACGCTTATTACTACTAGATAGAACGAGAAAATTACCTTCTGAAACATAATAGAGCTTATCATTGTAACTCAATCCCTGAGCAATGACCTCTTGAATGCGACTGAGCATCTGGTTATACTCTTTGGGTTTTATCTGGAAGAACAACTCTTCATGTGCCCAATGAATCAATAGAGATTGAACCGTCACATCACTTTGTTCAGTGACCATAGCTTGGTAATCTGCTCGAGCTTCGTCTTCCTGTTCTTGGACCTTTGAGACCACCTTGAAGAAATAATAACGAACTTTAAGTAGAATCCCAAGCAAAAGCGGAAAACTGATTAATAAGAAAACCAGTTGAATGATTGGAATATAAACCACACCCGCAACCAAAACGATAAGTCCAAAGCCAAATGCTAAGATAAGAGTCCAAGTAAGCAAAAGGTCAGATAATACCAACACGGCAAACAAGGCTAAAGCTAAAAACAAGATTTGTTCTAAAATGATTGCTCGAGCATACAAAAAACAAAGCACCAAAAGAATGACCTCACAAGCAAGCAAAGCCATAAGCCAGTTTTTAAATTGACTCCAATTTTTCATTTTATCTTATTTTCCCCCTTTGAATTCAGATACCGAAGTTGCTGCCCCAAAGTACTGTTGAATGGATTGTACGATTCGTTCAGAAGCTCTTCCATCTCCATAAGGGTTTGGTGCCTGAGACATTTGTCTATAAAGAGTTTCATCTGTTAGGATTGCTGCCATTGCTTCTTTCACACGTACTGGATCCGTACCAACTAACTTCAAAGTACCTGCTCTTACTCCTTCTGGACGTTCCGTCGTGTCACGAAGGACAAGGACAGGTTTGCCGAGAGAAGGCGCTTCTTCCTGAACACCTCCAGAGTCGGTCATGATAAAATAGCTTCTTGAAGCCAAATTATGAAAATCAAGTACATCTAAAGGCTCAATCAAGTGAATACGATCGTGACCAGCTAAGATATCGTTTGCTGCTTCTTGCACAGCAGGGCTAAGGTGAACAGGATAAACAACTTCAATTTCCTGATGAAGATCGACCATCTCACGTAAAGCTGTAAAGACATTTCTCATTAGTTGACCTTGATTCTCACGACGGTGCATGGTTACCAATACAAGTTTCTTATTTGGATCCAATTGGTCTAGAACTTCATGATAGTAATCCGATTGAACGGTTAGTTTCAAGGCATCTATGGCTGTATTTCCCGTAATGACAATAGCAGACTCAGGATGATTTTCCTTGAGGAGATTTTCCTTACTCTCACTTGTTGGAGCAAAATAAAGATCCGCAAGGTTATCTGTCATCTGACGATTCATTTCCTCTGGGAAAGGAGAATACTTATCAAAGGTCCTCAGACCAGCTTCAACGTGGCCGATACGTACCTGATTATAGAAAGCAACTAAACTTGCTGCAAAAGTTGTCGTTGTATCTCCATGAACAAGAATCATATCTGGACATTCTTGCTTAACAATTGGATCAAACTTTTCTAAAATTTTTCCAGTAATATCTAAAAGGGATTGATTTTTCCCCATAATATCCAAGTCATAATGCGGCTTGATGCTAAACGTTTCAAGAACTTGATCTAGCATTTGACGGTGCTGAGCTGTCACAACTGTAATCGTCTCAATACTGTCACTATGTTTTTGCAATTCCAACACTAAAGGGGCCATTTTAATAGCTTCTGGTCGTGTTCCAAAAACAACCATCAGTTTCAATTTTTTCATTATGGTATCCTTCTACTATAATAAAATTTGACACATCAGATTAATCTTTATATCGAATTATTGCGCAAATCAATTAATTTGATTATCTTAATTATTTTACCGCTAATTAATTTATATGTCAAATTTTTCCAAGTATATTATTGCATTTAATTTAATTTTAAATAATCGTAATATTTTTGTAACACTGTGATTTACAGCTTGTAAACCTTATACCTTAAAGTTTCCTTAAAATTTTTTTGAGTGAAGTATTTTTTAAACATTCTAAAACTTACCATTATCTAAATATTTATTTTTTCTTAACAATTCAGATAATTATATTTTAGCGTTTCATAGAATGCATCTCATTTTCTAATACGAAAAAATCCTTCTCTAATGAAAAAGGGATTTACGACTTCTTGCTATTTTAAAGTTAAACCTTATAAGATCTATCTTAAATCAAATCTTTTGACAGATATAAAACAAGGTCACCGATATCTTCACAAATAGCATCCATAGCCGGTCTGTGATTTTGATGCCAGACGCCCGAACCATCTGGAATATAACCTCGTTTGATGTACAATCTCTGGGCAGGCCCATACCCTGAATGGAGCCCAACACCAAGGGTCACCTTATCCGATATGAGCTTAACTCGTTTTTCCGCTTCTTCCATCAAGAGATTTCCAATACCTTGATTTTGAAAGGGCTCAAAGACATTGAAATCTGAGAGTTCTGGATAGATTTCTGCAAAAGGGCCATGTTTAGCAGAGGGCAAAATGGTAATGTAGCCCGCTACAGCACCCTCAACCTCTGCAACTAAGACTTCTCTCTCCCCACTTTCTTGCTCCTTAAAGTATCGAGTTAAAATCTCCTCTCTACCCGGCCAACCTTGATTGATAAAACCTTGGGATAGTTCTTTAACATCAGATGTTTGCATTTTTCTAATCAGACACGTTGTTTCCATAAGGTACTCCTTAAAAGTCTTCTCCCACTATTATAGCACGATAATAGTGATAAAAAGGAAAAGAAAGACCTGTCAAACTAAAAATAGAATCCTACTAGACCCCCAAATATCTACTTTTGATTGTTTACTGTAAGGGACTTAATTCGCTTTCTTGTTTTCGAGCTCATGAAAAGAGCTCCACTGGACCCAACTCGCTCTCTCATTTCCATGCTCGTGAAAAAAAGACCCGTAAGGGTCTTAATTCGCTTTCTTATTTTCAAGCTCATGAAAAAGAGGTCCACCCGGACCTCTTTTTTAATCTTCGTTTACGAAAGGCATCAAAGCCATTACGCGAGCGCGTTTGATAGCTGTTGTTACTTTACGTTGGTTTTTAGCTGAAGTTCCTGTTACACGACGAGGAAGGATTTTCCCACGTTCTGAAACGAAACGGCTAAGAAGCTCAGTATCTTTGTAATCAACATATTCAATTTTGTTTGCTGCGATGTAATCAACTTTTTTACGGCGTTTGAATCCGCCACGACGTTGTTGAGCCATGTTTTTTCTCCTTTATAGTATTAATTGTCCATTAGAATGGTAAATCATCATCTGAAATGTCCAATGGATTTGTTGCTCCAAATGGATTTTCAGAACGTGAAAAGTCTGGTACTGGGTTTGCAGGTGCTGATTGACCAGCAGTTGGTGCAGAATATGCGCCACCTGAATGTCCTTCACGCACTCCGCGGCTTTCCAACATTTGGAAATTATCCGCCACGACTTCTGTTACGTAAACACGTTGTCCTTGCTGGTTATCGTAACTACGAGTCTGGATACGACCTGTGATCCCGATAAGAGAGCCTTTTTTAGCCCAGTTAGCAAGATTTTCAGCCTGTTGACGCCACATAACGACATTGATGAAATCAGCCTCACGTTCGCCATTTTGACTCTTAAATGTACGGTTTACTGCAAGAGTAAAAGTCGCAACTGCTACATTTGATGAGGTATAACGCAACTCAGCGTCACGCGTCATACGCCCTACAAGTACAACATTGTTAATCATAATCTACCTTCTTACGCGTCAAGTTTGACGATCATGTGACGAAGAATGTCAGCGTTGATTTTTGAAAGACGGTCAAACTCTTTAAGAGCTACGTCGTCGTTAGCTTCAACGTTAACGATGTGGTAAAGTCCTTCGCGGAAATCTTGGATTTCGTATGCAAGACGACGTTTTTCCCAGTCTTTTGATTCAACAACAGTTGCACCGTTGTCAGTCAAGATAGAGTCAAAACGTGCTACCAAAGCGTTTTTCGCTTCTTCTTCAATGTTTGGACGAATGATATAAAGAATTTCGTATTTAGCCATTGATATGTTCCTCCTTTTGGTCTAATGACCCCCAGTCTTTGCAAGGGGTAAGTGAGGTTCACTCACAATAAACCATTATACTAGAAAAACTGACAGATAGCAAGTAAAAAAGATAAAAGTGAAAAAATAACTTTATTACTTAGAAATAACATCCTCTTCCAGTTTCAAAGCTCCGGTCATCTCTTTCAAAATGAAAAATAGCAAAAAGCTGGCTAGCACTAAAACGAGCCCTAAGTAAAGGAAGGCTACTACAAATCCTAGATAGTCAATCAACCATCCCGTCAGAGGAAAAATGATGATCATACTTAGGCTGAACATCATAGAGTAGACACTTAGCATGGTTGCCCGTACCTCGCTTGGGAGTCGCTTTTGTAAATCATTATCAAAAATCGGCTGAAAGAGGGCATATAAGGCGTTACTGAGCCAATAAATCAAAATGTAAATCAGTGGCGTACCAAAATAGGAAAGCAAATAAGTTCCTCCCGTCAAGAGTACAAGAATTGGAAAGAGTTTTAAGGCTGAATACCTCTTTCCAATCTTACTTGCTAGATAAACTGCACAGATATTCAAAACACTGCCGATCAGCATGACTATCGAAATCTGCCACCCTTCTAAGTCAGGCAGTTGATTTTGATAGTAAAAATAAAACATGCACATCAGTGTCCCGATGATTTGGGAAAGAATCATCCAACTAAAAAGACTGGGGTTTCTCCGCAACTCCTCTTTGACAGTCCAGATTATTTTTTTCATTGTCAGACGCTCAGATTTTTGTGCTTTAACACTAGGCTCTTTTAGCATCCAAGTTAGGAAAAGAACGATTATCGAAGTAACAATCATGATATAGTAGGTCAAGTGCAATTGACCATGGACAAAAAATCCCGCTAAAACGGTCCCCAAAGACCGAGTCCCTTCTGCGACTCCTGACATAAAACTGGAGATAGACAAGTAGCGCTCTTTTAATCCAGCCTCCACGGCCGAATCATAAACCATGGCTGCACTCGTCCCCGAATCAAAATTATAAGACAAGGCACTCACCACCATAGCGAGTGCGTAAATCCAAAAATTACCTTGCCCTGCTAACATGAGAATAGACGACGCAATTCCAGCTATTCGACTTAAATATAGATTGGTTTTATAGGAATAGCGGTCAGCTAACATTCCAGAGGGAATTTCACAGATGACACTGGTGGCATGAAAAATACTTTCCAATAAGCCAATCTGCCAAAGCGACATCCCGTTTTGACTGAGAAATAGAATCCAAAAGCTGGTAATGCCCAGAAAGGCAAAAAATTCCACACCAGCCATGAGACCGATATTCTTCCGGTAATTTCGTTTAAACATAGTTTCTCCTTTAACAAGTGTATTTGTATCTTTGTGTTTGTCACTTGTTAAGCTGTGCTTTACAAGATCTCCACCTCTTCCTTCTTCTACTTTGAAAAAACGCCCCTAGGGCGTTTTGATTTGTTTTATGGTTTGATACGGTGCAACATACGTGGGAATGGAATAGCTTCACGGATGTGTTTTGTACCTGCTGCGAAAGTGACCATACGTTCAATACCGATACCAAATCCACCATGTGGAACTGTACCGTATTTACGAAGGTCAAGGTAGAATTCATACTCTGTACGATCCATACCAAGTTCATCCATCTTAGCTACAAGGGCATCGTAGTCTTCCTCACGCATAGAACCACCAATGATTTCTCCATAGCCTTCTGGAGCAAGCAAATCTGCACAAAGCACGCGCTCTGGATTTCCAGGAACTGGTTTCATGTAGAAGGCCTTGATAGCTGCTGGGTAGTTCATGACAAATGTTGGCACACCAAAGTGGTTTGAGATCCAAGTTTCATGTGGTGAACCAAAGTCATCACCATGCTCAAGGTGTTCGTAGTCAGCATCTTCATCGTTTTCATGCTCTTGCAAGAGGTCAATGGCTTGATCGTAAGTGATTCGTTTGAATGGCTCTGCAATGTAGCGTTTCAAGAGCTCTGTATCACGTTCCAAGGTTTCCAAGGCTTGAGGCGCACGATCTAGAACACCTTGAAGAAGGGCTTTTACATACGCTTCTTGCAAGTCAAGTGACTCATCGTGTGTCAAGTATGAGTATTCAGCGTCCATCATCCAGAACTCAGTCAAGTGACGGCGCGTTTTTGATTTTTCAGCACGGAATACTGGACCAAAGTCAAAGACACGGCCAAGAGCCATAGCACCCGCTTCAAGATAAAGCTGACCTGATTGGCTCAAGTAGGCTGGCGTTCCAAAGTAGTCTGTTTCAAAAAGTTCTGTTGAATCTTCTGCTGCATTTCCTGAAAGGATTGGGCTATCAAACTTCATGAATCCATTCTTGTCGAAAAACTCATAAGTCGCATAGATAATCGCGTTACGGATTTGCATAACCGCTACTTGCTTACGAGAGCGGAGCCACAAGTGACGGTTGTCCATCAAGAAGTCTGTTCCGTGTTCTTTTGGTGTGATTGGGTAGTCTTGAGATTCACCAATCACTTCGATGTCTGTAATATCCAACTCATAGCCAAACTTAGAACGTTCGTCTTCTTTGACAATTCCTGTCACATAAACAGAAGTTTCTTGGCTCAAGCGTTTGATGACATCAAACTTCTCAAGTCCCACTTCTTCACCAAATTTTTCTACAAAGTTTGGTTTAAAGGCTACACCTTGGAAGAAGGCCGTTCCATCACGCAATTGCAAGAAGGCAATTTTCCCTTTTCCAGATTTGTTGGCAACCCAGGCTCCGATGGTCACTTCTTGACCAACGTAGTCTTTTACTTCGATGATTGTTACACGTTTTGTCATTATTTTTCCTTTTCTATTCTTCTTTATGGCAAACTGCCTCTATGTTATTTCCATCTGGGTCAATAATAAACGCAGCATAGTATCCCACATGGTAATTTTTACGTTCGCCAGGTGCACCATTATCCTTTCCTCCAGCAGCCAAAGCTGCATGATAGAAAGCATCTACTTCTTGACAAGTTTGAGCACTAAAGGCAAAATGCATCGGCTCTTGTTGGCCAACATTTAGCCAAAAATCACCACCTGGATCCACATCTCGCGGTTCTGTGAAACTAACGACCTGCCCCGTATCAAATTGAAGGTGATAATTTAAAGCAGCTAAAGTAGCTTGATAGAAAGCTTTAGAAACTTCTAAATTCTTTACCTTAAGGGTAAAATGATCTATCATTATAATTCCTCCATAAACTGATGCAAACGGCGAATAGCTTCTTTTAATGTATCCAAGTCTGTGGCATAGCTGAGACGAACATTTTCTGGTGCTCCAAACCCAGCTCCTGTAATCAAGGCCAGTCCGACTTCTTCGAGAATAGCTGTTGTAAACTCTGTCACATCTGTATAACCCTTCATCTCCATCGCTTTCTTAACATTTGGGAAGAGATAGAAGGCTCCTTGAGGCTTGACAACTTCAAATCCTGGCACTTGGCACAAGAGAGGATAAATGGTATTCAAACGTTCCTCAAAAGCCTGGCGCATGGTTTCGACAGAGTCTTGTGGCCCAGTCAGGGCTTCAATGGTAGCATATTGCGATACGGCAGTCAGGTTAGAGGTTGTTTGTCCTGTTAGTTTGCTCATAGCAGCGATAATTTCAGGATTTCCCACAGCATAACCTACCCGCCAACCAGTCATGGCATAGGCCTTAGATACACCGTTGATGACGATGGTTTGCTTGCGAATGGCTTCTGACAGACTAGAGATTGGAACAAACTCATTCCCGTTATAAACCAGACGACCGTAAATATCATCTGCTAGGATAAGGACATCATGCGCAACAGCCCAATTTCCGATAGCCAAAAGTTCCTCGCGAGAGTATATCATACCAGTCGGATTCGATGGCGAATTGAGAACCAAGACCTTGGTCTTATCTGTTCGGGCTGCTTCTAGCTGCTCTACTGTTACTTTAAAGTGATTGTCTTCCTTGGCCTGGACAAAGACTGGCACACCTTCTGCCATCTTGACCTGGTCTCCATAACTGACCCAGTATGGTGTAGGGATGATGACCTCATCGCCGGGATTGACCACAGCCATAAAGAAGGTGTAGAGAGAGAACTTGGCACCAGTGGCAAAAGTAACCTCGTTGGCTGCGACAGAATACCCATAATAGCGTTCAAAATAGGTATTAACCGCCGCTTTTAACTCGGGTAGGCCTGAAGCAACTGTATAAAAGGAAGCTCGTCCATCTCGAATCGCTTCTACCGCTGCATCCTGAATGTTTTCAGGAGTATGAAAATCAGGCTGTCCCAAGGTTAAGAAAAGAACATCCTTTCCCTGAGCTTTTAATGCTTTGGCTCTTGCATCACTAGCTAGAGTGACGCTTTCTTCCATTTCTAGTACACGTTTGGATAGTTTCATATACCCTCCTTATTGGATCACTGCTCCTGTTTCAAAGTCAACCAGATAGTACTGGTTTCCTGACTTAACTTCCCAAATCGGCTTGTCCTGATAGCGACCAAAAGTAATCTTGTCAATGTCGCTAGCTCCTTTTTCCCTCGAAATCGTCGCTGCCTTGTCTTGAGAAATCCCCTTATCAAGCTGATAAACATAAATCTTGTGGTCATTCTTTTCAATCAGTACGGCAATGGCCTCTTGCTTTTTATTATGTCCTAAAACGCTGTAATAACCTTCTAGTCCATTATAAAAATCAACCTGATCTGCCTTTTCCAATTCTGCATACTGCTTGGCTAGTTTTTCTCCCTCAACTCTAGCATCTTGATAGGGTTTCATGCTGAGTGATATCAGATAAAGGAAGGAAGTGGTCATGACTAGTACTACCAGAGCAATGCCGATTCCATACTGTAAAAGTAGCTTGTTTTTTGCTTTTTTCTGTCTTAGTTTCACTCGTCTATTTTACCATCTCTCCTTCTTTATTACAAGTGAAGACGGGAACATTCTAAGATTCTTTTCCTATAAAATGTAAGTTCTTGTTTTTCTCTCTCATTATTGATAAAATAGCCTTATGAAACAATACTTAAAAGAGAAAATTTCCGATAATCAATTAGACTTAAAAACAGCTATCGTCCTCAACAAAGCCATACGGACTTTTAAACCATATGAAGCCAAGGCTGCTAAAGAACACGGGCTAACACCCACCCAATTTTCAGTTTTGGAAACCCTCTATAGCAAGGGGGAACTACGCATTCAGGATTTGATTGAAAAAATGCTAGCCACTTCTGGAAACATGACTGTTGTCATTCGAAATATGGTTCGAGATGGATGGATTTCTAGAACTTGTGACCCCAAGGATCGTCGCTCTTTTTTCCTGAAATTAACACCTGCAGGACGCAGAAAAATCGAAGAGGTTCTTCCTGACCATATCGATTCTATAGTAGAAGCACTCAGCATCTTGGAAGATGGCGAAAAGGAAGAGTTAATCCGCATTTTAAAAAAATTTAAAAATTTATGAGCAAAATTATTGCTAATTAGTATCATTTGTTGTAACATAGATGGTAACAAAAGAGTCCACTCTTTGAATTTTAAACTAAAGGAGACACAACATGTCTAAAAAAGTATTATTTATCGTCGGTTCACTACGCCAAGGTTCTTTCAACCACCAAATGGCCCTCGAAGCTGAAAAAGCACTTGCTGGAAAAGCGGAAGTTAGCTATCTTGATTACTCAGCTATTCCTCTCTTCAGCCAAGATCTTGAAGTTCCAACTCATTCAGCTGTTGCTGCTGCTCGTGAAGCAGTCCTTGCTGCAGACGCGATCTGGATCTTCTCTCCAGTCTACAACTTCTCTATCCCTGGAACAGTAAAGAACTTGCTTGACTGGCTCTCTCGCGCCCTTGACTTGTCTGATACACGTGGCGCTTCTGCCCTCCAAGACAAGTTTGTTACTGTCTCATCTGTAGCCAATGCCGGTCACGATCAACTCTTTGCGATTTACAAAGACCTCTTGCCATTTATCCGTACACAAGTCGTTGGTGACTTTACAGCTGCTCGTGTCAATGACTCTGCTTGGGCAGACGGAAAATTGGTGTTAGAAGAAACAACTGCTTCATCACTTGCCAAACAAGCTGACAACCTTCTTGCAGCCATCAACTAATCAAACAAAAACCAGCTCATTCGAGCTGGTTTTATGCTTGTTTCACAAAGACAAGTTCTAAGTCACTAGATAAATCAGGTCGATAGTCAAAATTGGCAAAGCTGAGCTTACGAGCTTGTTCGACGGTTTGGACTTGCCCCTCTATCAAGGCGGTCAAAAAGGCGCCACGGGCTTTTTTTGAAATAGTTGAGTGCATTTTCAGCTGACCTGCCTTGTCCTCCATAAATTTGAAGGTCACCATCTTTTCTCTGATTTCCTTCGAAAATACGGTTTCAAACTCTGATGATAGGAGGGAGAATATCAAGTTCTCATCCTGTAGGGCCTCATCGTAGGCTGACTTCCAATGACTCTTTAAAGTCTTACCAGCTACTTTTAACTTCATCAGAAAGTCCAAACGGTGAGGAGCCATGGGAGATAAGGCAGGGACAACACCGTATAAAGCCGAGGTAATCAGGACATGATTTTCAAGATAAGTTCGTTCAGCCTCGGTTAACTCATCTCGTTTGATGTGGCGATACATGAGACCATCGAAAAGTTTCAAGGCTGGATAATGTTTAGCCCTGTGATCTTTTAGAGCTTGAATATGAGCGTACTCTTCTTCTGCTTTCTCGGCAGATACCTTATAAAAAGTCTCTAATTCACTAGCTGAGTAATGCGCAAGTGAATCAAGGACTGCCTGACTTTCTTCCCTCAAGGGGAGCGCTTCGATACAAGGATAGTTTGTGTTCATTTCTTTTGCTGTTGGGATTAAAATTTTCATATTGTTAGTGTAGCATATTTTTCAATCACGACCAAGAATTTCATCTTAAAAACCTCGGTTCACACCGAGGTTTGTCTGTTTATTTTGGCCATCCTAACCAGATAGCTACGAGAACAAGGGCTGTGCCAGCTAAGCTTGTTAAGATAGATAAGAATTTATCTTTTTTCTCCTTGAACTGAGAAAACCTATTTTTATACTCAATGAAAATCAAAGAGCAAACTAGGAAGCTAGCCGCAGGCTGTACTTGAGTACGGCAAGGCGACGCTGACGTAGTTTGAATTTGATTTTCGAAGAGTATTATTGTACTTTAAAGGTCTTGAGATAATTATCTTTTCCAACTTGACCTTCAAAGGATTGGCCATTTTCGAGGTAAGGAAGGTCGTCTGACACGGAAGCCTTGACCTTATAAATCTTGCCATCAATTTTGAAGAAGTAGACAGTATCACCTTTGATGACAGCTGATTTAAGATCTGAAACCACTCCCTTGATGTTTTCTACCGTTTCATTATCCAGCTCGAGGTCGTTTTTATTGGCATACTTGCTGAGGAGTTCATCTACCGTAGTTGCTACGATAACGTTTTGGTACTCCACGGCATCGACCAATGCATACTCCTTGACCAAGCCTGCATTGTCCTTCAAGCCCATGATATAGAGAGGCTTGTCATTGAGATTAACAAGGATAGGGAAGGTAGCCTTGTAGGCCTTCTCTTGCACTGCTCCTTCTGCAGAAGCACGGGCTGATTCTTCGGTTGCTGAAGCTAGATTGTACTTGGTGATTTCACCAGTGCGCATATTTTCAAGGATAAACCCTAGATTACTTTCGTCAGCATTTGCTGAAGTCACCCCTGTGTAGAGATAAATGTCATTTCCGATAGAAAGATAGTTATAGCCTTCTGTCGTTTGGGTAACATTTTTCTTAGAAATCAAGGCATTCCAGAAGCCGTCTTTATACTTGCCGTTGTAGTTGATTTGCTCGATAGTTTCTTCAGCTGGATAGACACGATCCACCCATTCTGGCACTTCATCCAAGTTGTATTCCTTGGTTTCGCCATTGGTAGCGTCTAAGATAATGACAGATGAAGGACGAGGTACTCCTAGACCAAACTGCTTTTGATAAACGGTTGCTACATAGAAAGGATTGCCTTCATCATCCACCTCAAAGGATGGCGTTTTAAAAATCTTGGTTGGGTACTTGATCCGAAGATGGCGTTTGACGTCTCGGTTAAAATACTCGGAGTCCGAATACTTCATGGGCGTTTTTAAATCCACTAATTCCGCATTTCCTGTCACCATATCAACCTTGATATACTCGCCAATTCCCTTGGACTGATTATTAAACCATTTGATCGGGTCGGCATACTCCAAAGGAGTCACCCGATAAGGTTTGCCATCAACCGTCAGCTGAGTATAAGTATCTGCTGCTACGTACTGGGATACCTTATCCGTCAGAGAGCCCAGGTAACGGTCACCGATCTTTTCTGCAGTGCTCCGATCTAGGATTGGAACCTTACTGGTATCACTCTTAGGAAAATCTTTAAAGTCTTTTTCTGTGATAGACACCACATTAGCATAGTTTTTTGCTTGGAAAAAGCTAGAGGTCACTAGGCTTACCAGACCAGCAAGGGCAAAGATAAGGCCTGCAGCCAGCAACAATCCTCCACCTAATTTATTAAAATGAAGCCCTTCTAGATTGAGTTCGTTGGCAACCTTTCCATGACGTACGTGAACTGTCTTGAAAGGATTGGTATCCCTTCGAAAACTAAACAAAATTCCCATCACCACCAAATGTCCACATAGGAAAAAGATAAATTCCCAGCTAGTAAGATTAAGTGGCGGCAAAAAGATATACCAAGTCGTTGCGATAAAAACAAGTTCAAAAAGTATGCGTTTCATCTGAGTTCCTCCTAAATAATCCGTCCTTCCAAATGATCCAGTTCATGCTGGCAGATCTGAGCTGGAAAACCTGTCAGCGTAATGGTCTGTTCCTGCCACTTGCTATCGCGATAGGAAACCGTAATCGTTTCATAACGAGTCGTTAGCCGTACCCCAGTCAAGGACAAACAACCTTCCTCTGTCTCGTAAGGTCCTTTATAGGAAAGGAGAACGGGATTAAACATGACTATGGGAACCAAGCCAAGATTAAAGATAATGACACGCTTCTGCACGCCAATCATATTGGCCGCCAGACCAACACAGGTCTCGCGATTGGCTAGCAGGGTATCCTGTAAATCTCTAGCCAGATAAAGGTCTTCCTGACTTGCAGCTTTCGAGACCTGCGACAGGAATAAGACATCTCGGACAATTTTCTTTTCCATTCTCTTACGCTCCTTGCCATTTTACTTTATTATAGCACAAAAGAGGATAACTTCTAACCATTCTCCTCAAATGCAAAAAAAGCCATCCGAAGATGACTTTCTTTTTAAATCGCGTTCTTATCAAAACCAAGCTTGCGTTGAACAAACTTAACGATTTCGACAATGAGTATCATTGAGAAGCTTCCGCCCATAACGATTCCCCATTGTGATAAGTCTAGTTTGGTTACGTGGAAGATGCTTTCTAATGGGTCGATAACAATAGTTGATGCTAGTAAAATAAATGAAACCAAGATTGACCAGTTGAAAGTTTTAGATTTAAATGGACCAACAGTCAAAATAGACTGGTAAACAGATTTTACATTGTAGGCATGGAAGAGCTGGATCAAACCAAGTGTTGCAAAGGCCATAGTAAGAGCATCAGCGTGGATAGCTTGATTGTCACCCACATGAACTGGGTAAAGAAGGGCAAGACCATAAACGGCCAGAACAAGGGCGCCTTGAAGGAGACCTTGATAGATAATGGAACTCATGACCCCACCTGAGAAGAAGCTTGACTTGCGTCCACGTGGCTTGTGGGTCATAACACCTGGCTCAGCTGGCTCAACACCGAGAGCGATAGCTGGGAAGGTATCTGTTACCAAGTTGATCCACAAGAGATGAACTGGCTGTAGGACATCCCAACCAAACAAGGTTGATAGGAAGATGGTTAATACTTCAGCCGTATTGGCAGAAAGTAGGTACTGAATAGTCTTTTGAATGTTTGAGAAGACCTTACGTCCTTCTTCAACTGCAACAATAATAGTCGCAAAATTATCATCTGCAAGGATCATGTCAGAAGCACCTTTAGAGACCTCTGTACCAGTGATTCCCATACCGATACCGATATCGGCTGTTTTCAGAGCTGGCGCATCGTTGACACCGTCCCCTGTCATGGCAACGACCTTACCTTGGTTTTGCCAAGCTTTCACGATACGAACCTTGTGCTCCGGAGATACACGCGCATAAACAGAGTATTGATCAACGACTTTTTCAAATTCTTCATCTGAAAGTTCGTTAAGCTCAGCACCAGTCAAAACATGGTCTTCCGAGTCATTTTCGTCGATAATTCCCAAACGTTTAGCAATAGCTTCTGCTGTATCTTGGTGGTCACCCGTGATCATGATTGGACGGATTCCCGCTTCCTTAGCGACACGAACGGCTTCTGCCGCTTCGGCACGCTCAGGGTCAATCATCCCAATCAAACCAGTAAAGATCAAGTTGTTTTCAAGCTCTTCAGAAGTAAGATTTTCTGGAATACTATCGATAATCTTATAAGCACCTGCAAGGACACGCAAGGCTTGGTGAGCCATTTCAGAGTTGTTTGTATGGATTAATTCAGTGACTTGATTATCAATCGGAGCAATATCTCCTGCCTTATCACGAGCAACACAACGTTTCAAGAGTTGATCTGGGGCCCCTTTGACTGCCACGAGGAATTTACCATCTGGCAATGGGTGAACTGTCGACATGAGTTTACGATCTGAGTCAAATGGCAACTCGGCAACACGAGGATATTTCTCTAAGAACCCTTTAACATCATAGCCCTTGTCCAAGGCATACTGGATGAAGGCTGTTTCCGTTGGGTCCCCGATCAGGTTTCCTTCAGCATCAATCTTAGTATCGTTGGCCAAGACAACTGAACGAAGTAGTGGCATGTCCAAGCCAAGTTCAATATCATCAGCTGAGTCATGTAGGGCTGCATCGTAGAAGACTTTTTCGACGGTCATCTTGTTCATGGTCAGCGTACCAGTCTTATCAGAAGCGATGATTTCTGTTGAACCAAGCGTTTCAACTGCTGGCAACTTACGAACGATAGAGTTTCGTTTTGCCAAAACTTGAGTACCAAGGGCAAGAACGATGGTCACGATAGCAGGAAGCCCTTCTGGGATGGCTGCAACAGCAAGCGCAACAGATGTCATCAACTCACCAAGTGGATCTTTACCTTGAATGAAGACTCCAACTACAAAAGTAACAAGGGCAATGACCAAAATTGCATAGGTCAAAACCTTAGAAAGGTCGTTCAAGTTTTGTTTGAGTGGTGTGTCTGTCTCATCCGCATCTTGGAGCATGCCAGCGATATGACCAACTTCAGTGTACATACCTGTATTGACAACAACACCAAGACCTCGACCATAGGTCACGTTTGAGTTCTGGAAGGCCATATTGACACGGTCACCAATACCAGCATCTGTAGCGAGTTCTACAGTCAAATCTTTTTCAACTGGAACAGACTCACCTGTCAAGGCTGCTTCTTCGATTTTAAGAGAATTAGCTTCTAGCAAACGTAGGTCTGCTGGCACTACATCACCAGCTTCGAGAGCTACGATATCACCTGGCACCAATTCTTTGGAATCAATTTCTGCCATGTGTCCATCACGAATAACGCGAGCAGCTGGACTCGACATAGACTTGAGGGCTTCGATGGCTTCTTCTGCTTTTCCTTCTTGGTAAACACCAAAGGCAGCATTGATGATAACCACGGCTAGGATAATGATGGCATCTGCGATATCTTCTCCACCAGAAGTTACGACTGACAAGATAGCCGCAGCAACTAGGATGATAATCATCAAATCCTTAAATTGCTCGATAAACTTGACTAGGAGAGATTTTTTCTCACCCTCTTCCAGTTCATTGCGTCCATATTCAGCTTGGCGTTTTTGTGCTTCGCTTGACGAAAGACCTTGCTCAGTTGCTTCAACTGACTTCAAGACCTCTTCAGGACTTTGAGTATAAAACGCTTGGCGTTTTTGTTCTTTTGACATGTGTCTCCTCCTTGACATTGTGTGCAAAACAAGTTCTCTTTTAGTTTTATGACAAACAAAAAGAGACCTGTTAATCATAACAAGTCTCGCTGTTTAAGATAGTGCCGGAAAACATACTTTTCAGTATACAATTCGGAATGACGACACTATCACAGGTTTCTGCCAGCTACTCCCTTGAGTAGTACTATTATATCAAAATTTGAAAAGTTTTCAATCATTAAAATTCGATGAAGGAGGACTAAATTTGAATTTTCCCGCAAAAACCAGTATAATGAAAGAATATTACTTATACTGAAAAGGAAGTTTGATGAAACAATCAATCTCAAATCTCAAGTTAGCTGAGCGTGGTGCCATTGTCAGTATCTCGACCTACTTACTCTTATCAGCAGCTAAGTTAGCAACTGGTCACCTCCTGCATTCTTCCAGTTTGGTGGCAGATGGTTTTAACAACGTATCCGATATTATCGGAAATGTTGCTCTCTTGATTGGGATTCGGATGGCCCGCCAACCTGCAGACCGTGACCATCGCTTTGGTCACTGGAAGATTGAAGATTTGGCTAGCTTGATTACTTCCATCATCATGTTCTATGTTGGTTTTGATGTGCTTCGGGACACCATTCAAAAAATCCTCAGTCGGGAACAAACACCCATTGATCCTCTGGGAGCATTTCTAGGAATCATTTCAGCAGCGGTCATGTTTGCTGTTTATCTCTATAACACACGCCTCAGTAAGAAATCCAAATCCAAGGCTCTCAAGGCAGCTGCTAAGGACAATCTTTCCGATGCTGTCACCTCACTTGGGACTTCCATTGCTATCCTAGCCAGCAGTTTCAATTATCCTATCGTGGATAAACTGGTTGCTATCATCATCACTTTCTTTATCTTAAAAACAGCCTATGATATCTTCATCGAGTCTTCCTTCAGTCTTTCAGATGGCTTTGATGACCGTCTGCTAGAGGACTACCAAAAGGCCATCATGGAGATTCCAAAGATTAGTAAGGTCAAGTCCCAAAGAGGGCGTACCTACGGTAGCAACATCTACCTTGATATCACCTTAGAAATGAATCCCGACTTATCTGTCTATGAAAGTCATGAGATTGCAGATCAGGTCGAGTCCATGCTAGAAGAGCGTTTTGGAGTCTTTGATACCGATGTCCATATTGAGCCAGCTCCCATACCTGAAGACGAGATTTTAGACAATGTCTATAAAAAACTGCTCATGCGCGAGCAATTGATTGATCAGGGAAATCAACTGGAAGAACTCTTGGCTGAGGACTTTATCTATATCCGTCAAGATGGAGAACAGATGGATAAAGAGGCTTATAAGTCTGAAAAAGAACTTAAAGCTGCGATTAAGGACATTCAGATTACCTCCATTAGTCAGAAAACCAAGCTCATATGCTATGAGATGGACGGAATCATCCATACCAGCATCTGGCGTCGCCATGAGACTTGGCAAAATATCTTCCACCAGGAAACTAAAAAAGAAGAATAGAAAAATCCTGTCGTAATGACAGGATTTTTCTATTCACCTAACTATCAAAGTCACTTAGATATTCATAGCGTTCGTATTTTTCAAGGAGTTCTTCGTTTTTCTCGTCTAGTTCTTTCTGAAGGGTCGCTAGTTTGCCAAAGTCAGAGCCATTTGCCTGCATCTCTTCTTCAATGGCTGCGATACGATTTTCCAAGGCTTCAATATTCCCTTCAATGCTTGCCCACTCCTGTTTTTCTTGGTAGGTCATGCGTTTCTTATCTTCACGGACCTTGACCACTTTTTCTTTTTCAGCCTTTTGCACTTGATTGGCCATCTCTGTTTCAAAGGCTTTTTCATCAAGGTAGTCGGTGTAATGACCAAAGAAAGGACGAATCTTGCCATCCTCAAAAGCGAGAATCTTGGTCGCTACCTTATCCAGGAAATAACGGTCGTGGCTAACTGTCAAGACAGGACCCGCAAAGCCCTGCAAGAAATTCTCCAAAACTGTCAAGGTCGCAATATCTAGATCATTTGTCGGCTCATCTAAAAGAAGAACATTTGGTTTTTCCAAAAGCAATTTGAGGAGATAAAGACGCTTTTTCTCGCCACCAGACAATTTCTCAATCAAGGTTCCATGCATCGAACGTGGGAAGAGGAACTGCTCTAGCAACTCAGCGATGGAAGTCGTAGAACCACCACTGGTCTTGACCTCTTCTGCCACTTCCTGCAGGTAATTGATAACGCGCTTGCTTTCATCCAATCCCTCAATTTGTTGAGAGAAATAGGCAATGCGAACCGTCTCACCGATGATAACTTGACCTTTAGTTGGCTCAAGACTTCCTGCAATCAGATTGAGAAGAGTTGACTTCCCTACACCGTTATCCCCAACAATTCCGATACGGTCTTTAGCTTGCACCAAGAGATTAAAATCTTGCAAAATGGGCTTGTTTTCATAGGCAAAGGAAACATCCTGAAACTCGATGACTTTCTTCCCAATCCGACTGGTTTCAAAGTTCATGGTTAAGTCTGTTTCAGCAACGCCACCTGAAACTTCTTTTTTCAAATCGTGGAAACGATTGATACGGGCCTGTTGCTTGGTCGCACGTGCCTGTGGTTGTCTGCGCATCCAGGCCAGTTCTTGCTTATAAAGTTGTTCTTTTTTGTGGAGAAGAGCTACGTCACGCTCATCTTGTTCCGCTTTTAGGCGGACATAGTCCTGATAATTCCCCTGATACTCGGTCAAGCCTGCGCGGTCCAACTCGAAAATCCGCGTTGATAGTGCATCTAGGAAATAACGATCATGTGTGATAAAGAGAACGGTCTTCTTGGAATTTTTCAAAAAAAGAGTCAGCCACTCAATGGTCGCAATATCCAGGTGGTTGGTCGGCTCGTCCAGAAGCAAGAGGTCGTGGTTTCCTAGGAGAACTTGCGCCAACTGAACCCGTCTTCTCAGACCGCCTGACAATTCACCAACTGGAGTCGACAAGTCCTGAATACCCAGCTTGCTGAGGACCGTCTTGACCTGGCTTTCAATTTCCCAGGCTTGGAGAGAATCCATCTCTGCCATGACCCGTTCCAAACGAGCCTGCTTGTCCTCACTGTAGTTGAGCATGATTAACTCATACTCACGAATCAACTGGATTTCCTTGAGGTCGCTGGAGAGAACCGTGTCCAAAACTGTCTTGCTATCATCAAAATCTGGATTCTGGGTCAAGTAGCCAATCTTATAGTCATTCTTAGCTGAAAAAGGACTGACATCCCCGTCAAAGCCAGAAACACCAGAAAGGACATCTAACAGAGTGGTCTTACCAGTCCCATTGACACCAATCAGACCGATTCTGTCCAAGTCATGGATGATAAAAGAAATATCCTTAAAAACGGTCTTGTCACCGATGGATTTGCTTAGTTTTTCAACGATAAAATCACTCATTTTTTCTCCCTCAGGTAAGCATGGATTGCTTGACGATCATTTTCCAATTCTCCATCGACAATGGCAAACTCAATCTCTGTTAAAATCTCTCCCAAGTCTGGTCCTGGCTGGTAACCATATTCCTTAATCAAAATTCCACCGTTAATCTGAATTTCTTTCTTGTCATGAATGGTCAAACTCTGGTAAGTTTCTGTGATGGCTTGTGGATTGACTTCTTTTCCTTGGGCCTGACGAAGATTTTCAGCCTGTAAAAGTAAATCCAAGTCAAAGCGATAACAATCACGCTTGCTCAATTCTCCCTTTTCACGCAAGGCCAAAATAGTCAGCAAATCCTGAACCTGCTTGGCAAACTGGCGTGAGGTCTTCCAAGCTTTCAAAAATGGCTGCGCATCTTCAATCTCCAAAACCCACAAGAGAGCTGCCCAGGCTTGTTCAGAAGATTCAAAAATGAAATCAGTCTCCAAATCAAACAGTCTGTTGAGCTTGTCCTGGCTAGATGCCATATCAGGGAGATAATCATAAGCTTGACTCTCAATCATAGAAGCCAAGCCCCTTCTCCAAAATGGAGCCAGCAAGAGTTTATCAAACTCAACGAAGGTACGTTCTACAGAAATTTTCTCCAAGAGTGGTGTCAAAGTCTTCATCGCCTCAAAAGTTTCTGACTCAAGTTTAAAACCGAGACTGGCCTGAAAACGGAAACCACGCATAATCCGCAGAGCATCTTCGTTGAAACGCTCACTAGCCACTCCAACTGCTCGCAAGACTTGGTTTTTCAAATCTTCTAAACCATGGAACAAGTCAATGATTTCGCCTGTCTCATCCAAGGCAAAGGCATTAACTGTGAAATCACGACGTTTGAGGTCTTCTTCTAGCGAACGCACAAAGGAAACCGCACTGGGTCTACGATAGTCCACATAGACATCTTCAGTTCGAAAGGTCGTTACCTCATACTCCTCATCCCCATCTAAGACCAAGACAGTTCCGTGCTCGATTCCGATATCAGCTGTTCGCGGAAAAATCTGCTTGGTCTCCTCTGGATAGGAAGAAGTCGCAATATCCACATCGTGGATGGGACGATTGAGGAGGGCATCTCGAACAGAGCCCCCAACAAAATAGGCTTCAAAGCCTGCTTCTTTAATTTTTTCTAATACTGGTAAAGCCTTCTGAAATTCAGAAGGCATTTGCGTTAATCTCATAATAAGTGTTCTAATCCATAGACAAGCTCATGACGCTTGACAACTTCTTTGATTCCCAAATTGACCCCTGTCATGAAGGAGCTGCGATCATAGGAGTCATGACGGATGGTCAATCCTTCTCCCTGATTTCCAAAGATGACTTCTTGATGAGCTACCAAGCCTGGTAGACGAACCGAGTGAATACGCATGCCATCAAAGTCAGCACCACGGGCACCTGCAATCAACTCTTCCTCATCAGGCGCACCTTGTTGGATAGACTCTCGCACTTCCGCTATCAGCTCGGCCGTTTTAATGGCTGTTCCGCTCGGAGCATCTTTTTTCTTGTCATGATGGAGCTCGATAATCTCCACATTTGGGAAATATTTTGCAGCCTGCGTCGCAAATTGCATAAGTAAGACAGCACCCAAGGCAAAATTAGGGGCAATCAAACCACCCAAATCTTGTTCACGGGAAAATGCTTTTAGTTCTGCAATTTCTTCACTAGTAAAGCCTGTTGTTCCAACTACTGGAGCAAAGCCATTTTCAAGAGCAAAGCGTGTATTTTCGTAGGCAACGGCTGGTGTAGTAAAGTCTACCCAGACATCCGCTTCAAACCCGGCTAAATCAGCCTTATCATTAAAGACAGGAATCCCCTGCCACTCTGACTCAGACTCAAAAGGATCCAAAACTGCGACCAAGTCCAAGTCTGGATCAGCCAAGACCATCTGACAAGCAGCTTGGCCCATCTTTCCCTTAAAACCGGCAATAATTACTCGAATACTCATCTCTACTCCTGACTAAGATACAAAGGACGTTAGCTGCCCATGAAAAATAGGGAATGGCGCTGACTTTCCATGAAAGGCAAGACAGGCATCTTTTTTCAAGAGGCAGATAGTCCGTGTTCAATTTCTAAGATACAAAGCCTGTAAAAACACAAAGTGAAAATAGGAGTTCTGATCAAGGAGTGTCTCCTCCTTGGAAGAACTATCTTTTTCACACAGGGTTCCAGGCATGTTCAATTATCAAGATACAAAGGACGTTAGTTGCCCATGAAAAATAGGGAATGACGCTGACTTTCCACGAAAGGCAAGACAGGCATCTTTTTCAAGAGGCAGATAGTCCTTGTTCAATTTCTAAGATACAAATCCTGTAAGAACAATCTAGACGATTGGTGTATAACTCAAGGCGATACTACCTTCTCCAAGGTGGGTACCAATGACACTACCAAAGGTATTAATTGGAATCTCAGAAGTCACACCACTCTCCATCAAAAGCTGGCGCAAATCCACTGCCTTTTGAGGAGCATTGCCATGGATGACTGTGATACGGTAATTCCCATCTTTTGTTGACTCTTTGATGATTTCCACCAAACGTTTGATTGCCTTCTTTTCTGTACGAACTTTTTCGTAAACTTCAATCACCCCTTGGTCATTGAAGTAAAGAATAGGCTTGATACTAAGGAGATTCCCTAAGATAGCAGCCCCATTTGACAAACGTCCTCCCTTAACCAAGTGATCAAGATCATCTACTATGATAAAGGCTGAATTATCAGCAATTTGGATAGCCAACTTCTCCTGAATCTGAGCAAAATCATCACCCTGCTCTGCCCATTCAAAGGCACTCTCTACCATAAATCCTAGAGGAGCACTTGTAATATGAGTGTCAGGAAAAGCAATGGTCAAACCTTCATACTCGTCCACCATGTATTGGATATTCTGATAAAAACCTGAAATCCCTGACGAAAGAAAGAGCCCCAAAACATGGGTATAACCCTCATCTTTCAAAGAACTTAGAATCTCATCCAATTTGGCAATACTTGGTTGACTAGTTTTAGGCAATTCTGCAGACTGAGCCATTTTTTTATAAAATTCCTCAGCAGTCAGATTGATACCTTCAACATACTCCTCCCCATCAATATTGACAGGAATATCCAAGATAAATAGATTCTCTCTTTGCAGTGTCTTCTCCTCTAAATAAGCTGAAGAATCTGTAATGACAGCTAATTTCATAACTAAAACTCCAAATTGATCCCTGGAAGATCCAAGGCGATTTCTGTTACTTCATACGTCAAACGATTGAGCATGTTCAAGCATGGACGTGCCAAGAGTTCAACTTCTTCTTGATTAAATTCACTTGGTTCGTTGACAATACGGCCTTCCACATGGTTAACTTGGGAAATCGTTCCGCTGATGACAAATTTGTCAAAGACGATCATAAAGCTCAAGATGACAACTAGCGAGGTTACTTGGTTTTCCTGGTCGTATTGGAGCAACTGGAAATTCACGTCTACCTTGGTTTCAGGAGCCCCATTTTCATTTTCCCATTCAAAGTTACGAGCATCAAAGTGATACTGGCTAACAAATTCTTGTTCTCGTTTAAGATTCATTTTTCTCTCCCATTGCTACAATTTACTATGCAATTGTACCACATTTTTATCATTTCATCTAGTTTTCTAGGCTTTAGTCAATACCGATCTCATCTTTAACAACAGCAGCAATCGCATCTACGTAGTAGTTAACTTCTTCTGTTGTTGGGGCTTCTGCCATGACGCGCAAGAGAGGTTCTGTTCCACTTGGGCGGACAAGGATACGGCCGTTCCCTGCCATTTCTTCTTCCATCTTTTCGATGATTGTCTTGATGGCTGGTACTTCCATGGCTTTTTCTTTCATGGCATTTTCCACTCGGATATTGACCAGCTTTTGTGGGTAAATCGTTACTTCTGATGCCAGTTGAGACAAGGTTTTACCGGTTTCCCGTATAACTTTTGTTAGTTGAACGGCAGTTAACTGTCCATCACCTGTCGTATTGTAATCCATCAAGATAACGTGACCAGACTGTTCACCACCAAGGTTATAGCCTGATTTTCTCATTTCTTCGACGACATAGCGGTCACCAACCGCAGTCACTGCCTTGTTAATACCTACGCTGTCCAAGGCCTTATGGAAACCAAGGTTAGACATAACGGTTGTTACGATCGTATTTTGGGCTAACTGGCCTTTTTCAGAAAGGTATTTCCCGATGATATACATGATCTTATCGCCATCAACAATGTCGCCATTTTCATCAACAGCAATCAAACGGTCACTGTCTCCGTCAAAGGCCAAACCAATAGCTGATTGGCTTTCTTTCACTACTTCTTGAAGAGCTTCTGGGTGTGTAGAACCCACATTCAAGTTGATATTAAGACCATCTGGTGTCTCACCGATAACTGTCAACTGGGCACCAAGATCAGCGAAAATCTGACGGGCACTTGTAGACGCTGCACCGTTTGCTGTGTCCAAGCCCACTTTCATTCCCTCAAGAGGTGTTCCAGTTGAAACAAGGTAGCCCTCGTACTTACGCAAACCTTCTGGATAGTCCACCAAGGTTCCTAAACCTTCTGCACTTGGACGAGGAAGAGTATCTTCAGCAGCATCTAGCAAGGCTTCGATTTCAGCTTCTTTTTCATCATCAAGTTTGAAACCATCCCCACCAAAGAACTTAATTCCATTATCAAGAGCTGGGTTGTGGCTGGCAGAAATCATGACACCTGCACTGGCTCCCTCAGTTTTTACCAAGTAAGCTACTGCTGGTGTTGCAAGGACACCAAGTTTGTAGACGTGAATCCCTACAGAGAGGAGACCTGCCACCAAGGCAGATTCTAGCATTTCTCCTGAGATACGTGTATCGCGTCCTACAAAGACTTTAGGGGCTTCTGTTTCGTGTTGACTGAGGACATATCCACCAAAACGGCCTAGTTTAAAAGCCAATTCTGGTGTCAGTTCTACGTTTGCTTCTCCACGGACTCCATCGGTCCCAAAATATTTACCCATTTTATTTATCATCCTTTTCTATTATTTATTATTGTTTAGACGAATCTGATTTTGTTTCTGAACTCGTTGAAGACGAACTGCCTTCTGAGGAACTTGTTGACGAGTTACTTGAACTAGACGTTGCTGTTTTTGTTGTAATTTTCATAGTTGTGTCAAACGGCATAATGACGCTTGGTAAGACATTTCCATTTTTATCGACTGCTTGTAGAGGAACAGAGGACGAGTAGTTTCCAGTTATCCGTTCACTCGTCGGTAAGATAGCAATGACACGATCTACTTTGGAGAGGGTTTCCTCATCACTAATAACCGTTACTTTTTCATCTGATACAGTAACTGTATCGATTTTCACACGAGAATCAATCTGACTAGGGTCAATCTCCGGCACAACAATGACATTGTCCCGTTTTGCTTTTTTACCGACCTTCACTGTTATCTTTTGCGGTGTCGCAACAGCCGTCAAACCGCTCGGAAGATTTTCAATGGTTAGAGGAACTTCGATGGTTCCTACACTGGCATCAGAAAGATCAGCTGTCACCTTAAATTTGCGGGTGCTTTCCTGCATCTCACTCGCCAAAGCAACTCTATTTGACCCTGTTAGAAAGACCGTCACCTCAGATGTAAAACCACTGATAAAATACTGATCACTGTCATACTGAATATCAATTGGGACATTAAGAACTGTGTTCGTATAAGTCTCCGTCCGCACCTGTCTGGCACTGTTGCTATTCTGATAGTTTGTCAATGTTGCATAGATAAAGAGAATGCAGGCGAAAAAGAAGGAAGAAATGATGTATAGACTATTTTTTCTCATGTTTCAATCCTCCTAGCAAGCGCTCTTTCAGACCTTGCTTTTTCTCTGATTTTGGAAGTAAGATTCTTCTCAATTCAGATTCAAACTCTTCCAAGGTCAAATCGTGCTTAAAGACTCCATTATAGGTGATGGAGATTCCACCCGTTTCTTCCGAAACCACAAAGGTAAGAGCATCTGATACTTCCGACAAACCAATCGCCGCCCTGTGACGCGTTCCAAACTCCTTGGAAATCCCGGTATCTTCAGTCAGGGGTAGATAGGCTGAAGTTACAGCAATTCGGTCTTCCTTGATAATGACAGCACCATCATGCAAGGGAGTATTGGGAATGAAAATATTGATAAGCAATTCAGCCGAAATTTTGGCATCTAAAGGGATCCCTGTCGAGATGTATTCCTGCAAGGTTCTCACTCTCTGAACCACTACAAGCGCCCCAATCTTACGAGGACTCATGTATTCAACTGATTTCACAAATGCACGAACCATCTGCTCTTCCGCACTAATAGGGGCATTGGAGAAGAAATCAGTAGCCCGGCCCAATCGCTCCAAACCAGTCCGAATCTCTGGTGAAAAGATAACCACCGCTGCAATCACCCCGTAGGTGATGATCTGATTGATCAACCAGGAAATAGTCGTTAAACCAATCATATTGGAAAGAATCTGGGCTAGAATAAAAACTAAGACCCCACGGACCAATATCATAATCTTGGTGCCTGCAATAGCTTTAGTAAAATGATATAAAATATAAGTCACAATGAGAATATCAATCAGATTGGTGACTATACTCCAAGGACTTGAAAACAAACTCGTCCAGTATTGTAAATTGGATAATTGTTGAAAATTCATCCTTGGCCTCCTCCCTGTCAAAACACTTTACTCATCATTATACCATTTTTTGCCCATTTTTTCCCTATCCTACCTCATTTTAAATTAAGCAGAAATATGATAAAATAAACTGACTAGAAAAAACAAAGGAGAAATTATGTCTCAACTCTATGATATTACCATTGTAGGTGGCGGTCCTGTCGGGCTCTTTGCTGCCTTTTACGCCCATCTACGCCAAGCTAAAGTTCAAATCATCGATTCCCTTCCCCAGCTCGGTGGTCAACCAGCCATCCTCTACCCTGAAAAGCAAATCCTTGACGTGCCAGGTTTTCCAAACTTAACTGGGGAAGAGCTAACCAATCGCTTGATTGAACAGCTAAACGGCTTTGATACTCCTATTCATCTCAATGAAACCGTTCTTGAAATTGAAAAACAAGATCAAGGCTTTGCCATCACAACCAACAAGGGAAGTCACCTGACTAAAACAGTTATCATTGCCATGGGTGGTGGCGCCTTCAAACCACGTCCGCTCGAATTAGATGGCGTTGAAAACTATGAAAATATCCACTACCACGTTTCCAACATTCAGCAATACGCTGGCAAGAAAGTAACCATCCTTGGTGGCGGAGACTCAGCAGTGGACTGGGCTCTGGCTTTTGAAAAGATTGCCCCAACTACTCTCGTTCACCGTCGAGATAACTTCCGCGCCTTAGAACACAGTGTGCAAGCTCTACAAGAATCATCTGTAACCATCAAGACACCGTTCGTTCCTAGCCAACTTATCGGAGATGGAAAAACACTCGATAAACTAGAAATCACCAAAGTCAAATCAGATAAAACCGAAACTATCGACCTAGACCACCTCTTTGTCAACTATGGTTTCAAATCATCTGTTGGTAATCTTAAAAATTGGGGACTGGACCTCAACCGTCACAAGATTATCGTCAATAGCAAGCAAGAATCCAGCCAAGAAGGTATCTATGCCATCGGCGACTGCTGCTATTATGAGGGTAAGATTGATTTGATCGCTACAGGACTGGGTGAAGCTCCAACAGCTGTTAACAATGCCATTAACTACATTGACCCTGAGCAAAAAGTGCAACCAAAACACTCAACCAGTTTATAAGAAAAGAACCACGGATCAACGATTCGTGGTTTTATAGTTCATCTGCTATAAAAAGCAACTTACTGGAGTTTTACTTTAAAAAGCAAAAGTCTACTTTGTACCATTTAAAGCTTTTGGATATTCTTTACTTTTCGTTTCTATAGTTTCAACTACTTTTGTAGAAAATTCTCCCTTCATCGAACTATCAATGTTTTTCGAAACTTCTTTCAAACTTTCTTGAGCACTTAATAGAGAAATCTTCATATATTTTTCTGTATCTTTTTCTATAGTGGAAATACGAGCTTTTTTTGCTGGAGCCAAGATGTCTTTTATAAATGATCGTTCCAGCTCTTTTTCTATATTTCTTAGAGCTTCCTCTCCCCCTGCGAAAAAATCATTAATGTAATCAAATACATTCGCCATGGTCCTTAACCTCGTTCTTCTAAGAGTCTTTTTTGCTCCTGAGCTCTGGCAAGCTCATCTTCTAAGAGACGGTGTTGCCGCTTGTAATCCTGTTCGAGCTCCAATTCTTCTTGTTCGAGTTGTCCTTGTCTATTTCTATACGCCATCTCGATTTGCTGACTAAAGTTGGATGCTAGTCGATTGGATTGATAACGCCATTCGGTTGTGTCGCCGCCTAGCTTGTCTAAGGAATGAGAAATAATTTGATACTTTTCTTCAATCATATGTCTCAACTGTTGAAACTTATAGTTTGCTTCTTCGTACTGATTTTCGATTTTTTTGAAAGAACGTCGATAGTCATCCTCACATTCTTCAATACGCTGTCGCTTTTTCCTGATTTCACCCTCTATCATATCAAACTCTCCCATTGCTTAAATTCATTCGCCAATGCCTTATCTTCATCTAATTTCTTCTGAATACCGTTTTGGATTTGCTTTTCTAAGTCTGTAAAATCTTTCTCTAATTGTTTCGCAGTATCAAGAACTGGAGTAAACCTCTTTTGAATGACACCAACAGTTGTTTCATAAGTCACTCCTCCATCAGAATAGGCAGCCTCCGTTTCGTACGGACTTAGGGTGAAACCCCAAGGAACATTACTGCAAGATACAAGCACTTCACTCGCATCTTGAACACCATCATTATATATTTTTTTGAGAACATCTAGTTCTTCTGTTACAATATGGCAAATACCTGACGCCGTTAGCTTAGCTTGTTCAGAGTCTAGAAAGATTCGCTCATCAGATGTAAAACCATCAGAAGATAGACTCTTCTTAAGCTTTTTGAAACTCTCCATTTTAATCAGAAAGTTGTTATAAGCAACTGTACTGGTATTGGAAAGAATTTTTATTTTCCCATCCTTATCCAAGCGATAACCATAGGTCATATGCTGATTTACAAAATCTTCTTGATCACTGTCTACATAATAAACCATACCTACAGAACCAATACTGCCCTTTGAGGGATCTCTACCAACCATGCTGATCATATCTTTAGGGTCAGCATAGTTGTAGATACGTCCTTTAATCTGATCGACAATTTTCCTCTGTTCAGGGCTAAGGATTCGGTAGACATCAGGTCCGTTGTAGATATGAGCCTGTTGGATTCGCTCGATTTGGGCCGCTTCTAGGTCAGCCATAGCATACTGAGCATCCATAGATCCAAGAGAATGCCCATAGATGTTAATCTTGGCATTTGGATATTTTTCCATGATGTCTTTTAAAGCTCTGGCAGAAGCCTTTAGCTGCTCGGTAGAATTGTCTCGGTCGCTGGGATTGCTTTGCATTACAATTCTCTTAGCTATAACTGCATCATTTTCAGCCCAGTCATTCCAGACATCTGGTGCTTCATTCAAAATATGATCTGGACCCGTAGAACCACGAAAAAGGACCGTTACTTCCTGTACATCCTCAGCTTTTTCATTGGTATTTTTTACAACTGCATAAACCTGCTCCCCCGCTCCTGTAGTATTGTTGTAGACTTGGGTGACAGTGCCTACACTTTGATCATATTGATCCTTAACCTCACGATCAATTGAGTTATCGTTATATTCAGTCATTGCAATCTGAAGATTTGAATCATCGACATACTTTCTCATTTTTTAGATTCCTTTAACATAGATGATAATTTAGGTGATACAGTATATCCATAAGATTCATAATTACCTGAATTATCTTTTATTAATCCAAAGTGAAAATCTAATTCTTTATCATTATTAAAATATATCCTTACCATTAGCCCTCCCATTGGATTATACTCTAAAGTTTCTGTATCAATGTCATATGATTTAATGATTCCATCTTCTGTTAATGCTTTAGGATCATTTGCCCTCATATGATTTTCATAAACCTTCTTTGCCTCATCACTTGTCGCGATGGCAATCATTTCTTGTTTTTTTTGATATTGGTGCATGCTACATCCTCCTACTGCGATTCCAATTACTGCTAAAATACTGAATAAAATAATCATACTTTTTTTAGGTTTTTTCATGGCGCCTCCTTTGTGCTATCCTATCAATGAATTAGGGACTAACTTACTCATAGTATAGCATAACTTTCCTCTACATCCTCAGCTTTTTCATCAGGATTTTTTACAACGGCATAAACCTGCTCGCCAGCTCCTATAGTATTGTTGTAGACTTGGGTGACAGTGCCAAGTTCTCTTTCATATTGATCATATAAAGTTCTTTCCTCGCCCATATTATCCTGATACTCTGCCATTGCAGTTTGAAGGTTATTTTCTTTAATATAATTTTGTGTCATTCATTATTTCCTTTCAAAAGTTTGGATAATTTTGGTGAGGTAGAATAATATGCTGAATGGTATGAGCCATCTTTGTTTTCAATCAAATTATAATTTATATTTAATTCATTATCTTTGTTGATAACCACCGAAACCATCAATCCCCCCATTGGATTATAATCTAAGCTACTTTCATCAACAACATAATCTTGGATAACACCTGCATTAGTTAATGCATTAGGATCTTTCGATTTCATAAAATGTTCATAAACCTTTCTCGCCTCCTCGCTGGTCGCAATGGCAATCATTTCTTGTTTCTTTTGGTATTGGTGCATGCTACATCCTCCTACTGCGATTCCAATTACTGCTAAAATACTGAATAAAATAATCATACTTTTTTTAGGTTTTTTCATGGCGCCTCCTTTATGCTATCCTATCAATGAATTAGGGACTAACTTACTCATAGTATAGCATAACTTTCCTGTATATCCTCAGCTTTTTCATTGGGATTTTTTACAACTGCATAAACCTGCTCCCCCGCTCCTGTAGTATTGTCGTAGACTTGGGTGACAGTGCCAATTTGATCACCATTAGGAGTTTCCGCTATACGATTCAATCGTAAATCTTTATATTTAGCCATTGCAGTTTGAAGATTAACTTCACTCACATATTCTTCAGTCATGAATCTACTCTCCTAACAACTTACTCAACTCTCCAGAATATGTATAACCACTGGGCTCTAATTTCCCCTCGCTATTTCTTACAATACCGAATTGAATATCTAATTTTTCATTATTATTAATATAAGTTTTAACCTCTATACCTCCCATTGGATTATAATATAAACTTTCATTATCAATCACATAGTCACGGATAATTCCTTCTTTAGTAAAAGCTTTTGGATCTTTCTTTTTCATATATTCTTCATAAATTTTTCTCGCCTCATCGCTTGTTGCGATAGCTATCATTTCTTGTTTCTTTTGGTATTGGTGCATGCTACATCCTCCTACTGCGATTCCAATTACTGCTAAAATACTGATTAAAACAATCATACTTTTTTTAGGTTTTTTCATGGTGTCTCCTTTATGCTATCCTATCAATGAATTAGGGACTAACTTACTCATAGTATAACATAAAAACAGACTTTTTCTTTCTGTATATCCTCAGCTTTTTCATCAGGATTTTTTACAACCGCATAAACCTGCTCATCAGCTCCTGTGGTATTGTTGTAGACTTGGGTGACAGTGCCAATTTGATCTCCACTTTGAGTTTTCACAACATGATCTAAATCCATTTCAGAGTCATACTCTGTCATTGCTATTTGAAGATTTTTATCGTTTACATATTGCTCATTCATTTTTTTCTTCTTTCAAAAGTTTATTTAATTCCCCAGAATAGCCATAATAAGCCGTGCTATAGGTCCCATCTCCATTATCTATTAAATTAAAATTCATTCGAAGATCTTTATTTTCGTTCAAGAATAACCGTACCATCAAACCTCCCATTGGATTATAGGAAAGTTTTTCTTCATCAATCTCATAACTCTTAATGATACCTTCTTCTGTGAGTGCTTTTGGATCTTCTTTCTTTAAATATTCTTCATAAACCTTTCTCGCCTCATCACTTGTCGCGATGGCAATCATTTCTTGTTTCTTTTGATATTGGTGCATGCTACATCCTCCTACTGCGATTCCAATTACTGCTAAAATACTGATTAAAATAATCATACTTTTTTTAGAACTTTTCATATTTCCTCCTTTACGCTATCCTATCAATGAATTAGGGACTAACTTACTCATAGTATAGCATAATTTTCCTCTACATCCTCAGCTTTTTCATTAGGATTTTTTACAACTGCATAAACCTGCTCGCCCGCTCCTGTGGTATTATCATAGACTTGGGTGACATACCCTACATTATGATTGTACTGAGTATTGACCTCATATTTATCTTTTTTCATGTTAGGTTGGTACTCTGTCATAGCTATCTGGAGATGAGGATCATTAATATATTTTTCCACCATTACTATCATTCCTCTTTTTTATAATATTTATCACGAGTCTGCCAAAATTTAGGCGTACTTCCATAAAATGCTGAAGTATAATCTCCATCAGATCCTCCAATTAAATTATAATCCACAAGCATTTCTTCATCATCATTGATTATTAAAGAAACCATCAACCCACCCATTGGATTATAACTTAATGAATCTAGTTTCACTTGATAGGAATGTACGAATCCTTTCTCAGTAAAAGCATAAGGGTCTTCTTTCTTCAAATATTCTTCATAAACCTTCTTCGCCTCATCACTTGTTGCGATGGCAATCATTTCTTGTTTCTTTTGGTATTGGTGCATGCTACATCCTCCTACTGCGATTCCAATTACTGCTAAAATACTGATTAAAATAATCATACTTTTTTTAGATGTTTTCATATTTCCTCCTTTGTGCTACAGTATAACTTATCTATAGTATACCATAGATTATGGTGTTGGCTTCCTTTAAAATTCTTCTCACATATTTATTAACTTCAAGAAAAGAACCACGGATCAACTGATTCGTGGTTTTATAGTTCATCTGCTTTCAAAAATACTATTACATATATTTACATCAAGTTCCGACACCTTAAAAATCAGCTATATTTTTATCTTTAAAATAATTGTTTTTACATCATTTTACAGAGGTTTACGGCTTTTTTGCCCCTTTTTTGCCCCTTTTGAGCAAACAATAAAACCGCAGGTTATTGCTGCGTTTTAGTGTAATCTATTTTGAAAGTCCTTTCTGTTTTTTTATTTTTCTTCTTTTGGTTTATCAACGACGGTGATAAGACCGTCTGGTTCGGTTTTGAAAGCCGGGTCTGTTTGAAGTTCACCGTTAGCTTTCAAATAGTACCAGCCATCGCCCGATTTGATAAATTGCTTAGATAGCATGTAACCATCTTTTTCTTCCATGAAATACCAAGTTTCTCGATACTTTACCCAACCTGTGGCCATGCGACCATCTGATTTGAAATAGTACCAGCGATGGTTAAGGAACATCCAACCTTTAACCATTGCACCACGTTTGTCTAAATAGAACCAGTCTTTTTCATCAAAGAACCAGCGGTTAATCAAGCAATAGCCACGATTATCAAATCGGAACCACTCTCCATTAATTTGTTTCCAGCTATTTGTGGGATAAGAGCCATCTGACTCCTCCCACCACCAGCCGGTAGCATTTTGACGCCAACCTGCTTTGATGTCAACACCGCCTTCGATGTCTTTCTTGAACTGCTCACGACTGATGCCCCATTTGGCCAAATAAGGATATGGGTCAACATGGTCAGAGTAGTTTCTTGGCTGGTTATAAGTACAGTATTGGTGCGTCTTAATACCAGCTAGACTGTCAGAGTCAAGAGTTTTAGGAATACCAGCTTCATCAGCAAGGTTCCGTAGAAGCTCGACATAGAGCTTATAATCACGCATGAACTCTTCTTTTGTTTCATGGCTTTCAATCAGCTCAACTTGGCCGTATCCTTCAACGTTCCAACCCCCGCCTACGTCATAGGCTCCCATATCAGTGTACCAGGTCTGCATCACACGGCCGTTACCGACGACATGTGAGAAAAAACCTGAATCAACAGGGCGGCGCATGTGGTAGTCTGCTTCATTTTGAGCGGTTGAGTTGGGGTTGCCCGTTGAGTGAGCGTGAATCTGACGATAGGGTTGCTCTCCAACTTGCGGTAAATCAGTCCTTAATCTACTTGTATCAATATCCATTGCTTAGTCCTCGCTTGGCTCATGATAATCAAGAGCACGGTTGCTATCAGAAATTCCTGCAGTTGTTGGGTCGTTGACAACACCAATAAGTACAAGAATGTAAACAAATGTGTTCACGCCATCCTGAATATTCTTAGGGATATCCAATCCGAATTGTTGAGCCATCAAAAACACCGCTCCCAAAAGAGCTACTAGTGTCACTTTGTTTTGCAAACGCAATTTCCAATTAATCATGTTTTTTCTCCTTTTTTATTGTTTGTTCTGAATTAGGTTTTTTAATTCTCTCACGTCCTCGCCAAGTGACTTTACTTGCTCAGCTAGAACAAGTATAGCCTTGTTTTGCTCGTCGTGATTATCAAGCCGCTTATTTGCTGACACTTTAAATTCTTGCAGATTTTCAATGTCTTTTTCCATAGCTGTAATACGATTTTCTTGCTTTGTATTACGATCTTTCATTGAAAAATACAGGGTTACAACAGGGACGAGAGAGAAAACAAACTGTACAATTAAACGCTCGTATTCTGGCATATACAACTCCTTTTACTCAATCCTTGGCATGACCACGGTCAGCACACCTTGCTGTAACATATCATATAGTGACTGGTCTTTGTAAGTATAACCCTCTGTTGCTTGCATCTGGAACTTAAAGATAGTCAGCGTACCCTTTGGCCACTTTGGATTGCCGTCGTGTGGATACGGCATAGCTACAATGTCTCCATTTGAATAGCGTGTACTCTTTACAAGAGACTTAACAAATGCTGCTACTTTTGCGTAAGCGTTGGTAGGCATACCTCCGTTTTGAGCAATCGCAAGTGCAATCAAGACCTCAGTAATTGCTGAAACCGTATCAAGGTTCTCTTTATTCTCTACGGCCGCTTGCTCTACCTTAGTTGCCATTTCCTTATTTTGCTTAAGCTGTGCATCTACCTGGTTGAACCTCTCGCTTTCAGCACGATTTGGAAAATTCTCTTGATAAAGAACTTCCAAGGCCATCTCGAAGAGTTCTGTATTAGACAAGCTGATTTTGTCAGGTGGTAAAAATACAGGAATGTTAGCACCATCAGAATTAACTAGCATAACCTTTGTCGCTGATGCTGTTCCGCTCGCATCAAATTCTTGTGATTTTGAACCATATTCTAGTTTCATATTTCCTCCTTTTAATTTAATTATCTACAAAATGTTAGGGATTTTTTACGTTTTCAGGGATAAGGGTCATTTGTTAGGTAACTGATTGTCCCCGTCCAGTATTTATTGCCCTGTGATTTACTTGTCAGACGGATTTTACCATCTGCTGCAAGGTGCAAGATAGCTGTCCCTGTGACTGTTGAGTCTGATATACCCTGTAAAATAAGGTCAACCTCTTGAGATGGTCTAAATCCCGCTGGTATTGTTTCTTTGACCTCTCGATAGTCTGAAACTGTGTTGATATTTGTGGTTTTTCTTTCTGTTGAAATTGTAACCATATTACCAATTCTTGTAACGTTTCCGTTAATCAACCAGCCTAACTCGATTTTTCTCTTAATTGTTTCTTGGATACTATCAATCTTTTTCCAATCCTCCCAATCATCAATAATTTTAGACCACCTGTGATGTCTGAAATAGACTTGTCCATTATTTCCGTAAAAGAGCTGGATAGCCTCTTTGTATCCGCCGTCATTTTTACCATAGTTACTGTAATGAAAAAGATAGCCCCACTGTCCGTTTGGATTTCCTGTCGCAGTCCTATCAATGTAATATTGACCTGGCTCATCTAGTGCATTCGCATTGGTTACATTAGGTTTTCCGTCAAGTTGTCTTGGTGCTCCATTGCTGGTAGTCAGCTGATACTGCTGAATAGGCTTGTTGTCAGCATAGATGTCACCCAGAACATCCAATGAACCAGGTTTACCCAATTCTGCCACCTTTCCAACACCTACCCGCCCATATTTGTCATAGCTCATTACCACGCTTTCAGTTGCAACAGTAGCTGAAAATTCAACACTCGTAAACTTATCTTCTAGTCGTCCAATAACCACAAAAGATTTAGTAGCCGGATAATTTCCTGCTAAGTTTGCAGCTGAATTAGTCAATGTATGAACACTTGTAAAGATACCTGATGCGCTACCATTATCTACTGAAAAATTATTTGTATTTAATGGAGCAACCCGGAAAGTCAGAGTCATATTATTTCTCTGCTTACCAAAGAGCATCAGAGGCGCTATTTTGGCATTTCTGATGATTTGAATGACATTGGGCGACTCTCTTGTTCTAACAGCTGAGAAGCTGAGAGAGGGAGCAAAATACTCAATGACATTGATAGCAATATCTTTAGCATCTGATCGCCTACCTCTACTATCAACCACACTAGCTCGAATCATTGCTGATCCATTAAAATTCATCATTCTAAGCCTGCCACCATTTTCTGTAACAACATGGTTCTTATTAACAATTTCAGCCCTATAACCTGTAATGGTTGAACCATAGACACCACTAGCGCCATCAAAGTCTACCTGGATATCTGAAACGATTTGAAGAAAATTATTGCCGTTCAGTAATCCCCTAGCAACACCATTAGTATCTGTCAAAGTAACACTAGAAAATGTAGGTTTCATGCTCCCTGGTACGCTCGCTGTTAGTATAGCTGATTGCGTACCTGTTTTTGTACTACCTGCATAGGTATCAACATAAATTGTTCCAGTACCACTTGTACTATTTGGAATCTCATTTGCAAAATCAAGAGGGATCGTCCATGTTGTGGATGTATCAACGTTAGAGGCAATAGTGCCAGACTTATTACCCCAAACATACCGTACTGTATGCTTGAAACCTGAGCTATGACGACTAATATTGATTGTGATTGGACTACCAATAGTCCCATCACTTACACTTACAGAACTAGCCCGTGGAATGGTGGTTAGACTAATATTAGCCGTAACTGTAATTGCTCCATGATAGCCATTATTTGGGGTAAATGTGCAGGACAGAGGTAGAGTTTTACTTCCATCTGCATTATGGGTTATAGTACTTGAGCCCCTAGCAAGAGTAACCTCTCCGTCCCAAACCTCCCAAGTAGGATTGCTGCTGTGGACATTACGCCCATCAAGAGATAGTGAAAGTGTACTACTACCATTATTGTTATATGTGTGGTAATAACTTGAGCGACTAACTGTCATCTCCCAATTTACCGATGTGGTGTTTGCAGCGATATTCTGCTCACCTTGATCAATGTAAACATTTAAAAATAAGCTACCACTTGAATTGCTGTATTTAGCCATTTTATCTCCTTTTATCCGAAATATCGTATAACATTCACATCTTTGTCAAGATGGTATTGCTCTGTTCTAAAACGCCCAATTTGAACTGATGCTGTGAAAATCCCGTTATCAATATTGATAACGCCTTGCGAGATATACATTACCTCTTTTCCAGCAGAAAACATGGAAATTCTATCACTTGATACTTTGATAGTAGAGCTTGCATCATTTTTACCAATAATCAAGCCCTCATTTGTGCTTTTCATGTAAGTGTCAATGAATGTTTTTAGCTCTGCTAGTCCTCCAAATTGAGTTGTCAACAAATCAATTCTTCTACCTGCTTCAATCAAATCTTTTTCAGATTGGGCTGCGTCTTTAGCATTCTTGTCAACAAAGGCATTATATGCTTTTTCTAATTCACTAAAGGCCTCCATCGATGCTTTCGCTTTCATTTCAGCCTCTAAAATCTGTGACTTCTCATTGAGAGCATTCAACTGTTCCTGAGTCAATCCCTGGTCAGCTTTTGAATTGATACCATCCATTACATCTTCAACCGATTGAACATAATCTGGAAAATGAGAGCCAATCGATAGCATCGCATTCTCAATAGAAACTCTAGTCCCAGCAGGGAAACCATAATTTGTGCCAAAGCGAATAAACACATTGTCTGTCTTGTAATCTTCAGAGGCACTAGATAAATCAATCATGAACTCAAAGTGCTGTCTAGCGGTTGTACCACCTTTAAATTTCAAGCTCTTATATGAGTACCAAGGCGATGCTGAAAAGTGAACGTCAGCAGTTTTATCTGAATCAAGAGGAGACAAGAAAGCAATATCAAAGGAAATTCTTACAAAATCTTTCTTAAAGCGCTCTGCATTCTTCCAAAATTCATCCACAATATAAGTACGATAGTCAAACGTTTCTTGACTATCTGTTGCAAATACCCTCGATGCTGAATCTTTAAAATAATTTCTTGTCCCGCCTTTTATCTTCGCCCATCTATCATTCCACTTATACCTTGTCTTATCTAAGCTATTAGTCTGTTCATAGTCTGAATAATAACCTTGATAGCGCTGGTTTCTATCCTCAAAAGAAAGGTCAGATCCATCCGAATTGTCAGAAAACGCAAAGTGCATGACGGTTGATTTCCCATCTTTTCCTTTCTGGCCAGCTTCACCATCTGAAACATTCACGAATGATAATTCATCACTTGCAACCTTATCATTATCAATGTAAGCTGAGACAAGTAAAGTAGAGGTTTTTTGAACATTTGAACCTCTTACAAGATAATTCATGCCAGTTGTTAAGTTTCCGTCGAGTGCCCAACGCCATGTGACACCAGCCACAACAGGTTTGCCACCCTTATAAAGTGTTGGGGTAACTACACTTTCTCCAGCGCCATTCTTAAAAATCACCCCTTGATCAGTTGATAATTTGATAATGTATGGTTTTGATGCCTCAAAAAGTCGCTCAAAAGCTGCTTGAATACCATCTGATAACTTGTTTTCAAGTGCCTTGAAATTAGAGAAGGTAGTTTTGTTGCTTGATGGATTCGTAAAGCTAATTTTCTGCTCAGAGACCCGTGCTTGAATCATAAGAGCCGGACTAAAACCATTGTCATAAATCTTGATTGTGTCACCAATCTCCACATCGATAAATCCATCTACTTCATATGTCACCGCAGGATAACAATGTTTTTTTAGCTCATTGTAAGCCAATCGGCGCAATTCTTTTGGATTGTCGGTCTCGTAGGAAAAATCTTTTCGTATCCATTGATCATCGAATGTGCTTGGACTAAAAACAGATGGATACATTTGCATTGAGATAGGGGCGTATAGAGATTCATTCCGTTGATAAAATTCAAGGATTCCATCTTTCGTTACAGACCAAGGATCTAACCCTCCAAGTGTTACCACCTCTTCTACTTCTTCGCCCTTTTCATTTTTGACACGCCTTTTGCCTGTTGGTCTAATCGCATTAAAAACACCTGTCTTATCAACTTTTCTAGTGATAGAAGTTAGATTTTTGCCATAAGTTAGCTGTATGTCATTTCTGACACGACCAACGCCTTGGTGATTCTCGTCGTTCTCTTGATACACATTAACTCTGAATGATTTGATAGAACTATCGGCATTTAATTGTGTCTCAAACTCAATTTCTGCATCGAATTTATGAGCTAGACTAAGCAAACGAGCAAGATTAGTATCTTGTCCTTCCCATTCCAAGGTTCGTCTCCTATCCGAGATCTCGTTGATTCCAACGGAAAGATTACTGAAACCAAGCAGACCCATTTCTTGGCAATACTCAATAAATGACATTGCTCTTTCTGCTTTGTACGGGTTGGCATGCTCATTAATCAAATCAAGATTGAGGTTTTCACAATAACATTTGATTGTCTGCTCATTTTCCTCAACAGTCATCACATTGAATAGGTAGGTGCGCCCATGGTATCGAAACGAAACCCAGGCACGCTCATTCAGAAATTGATAAGCCTTAGATAACGCAGTATCCGATTTAATGGCTTTTTTAAATACAGTGAACTCAAATGTTGAGGATCCAGTCGGTAAATCCCTTGCCCAAGTATCGTCGTAATAATTAAGCGTATTTTGCTTGTCGTTATCAACAAAAGCAACTTTTTGCAAACTTGCATCATGAATTGTTAATAGCATTATAGCCACCTTTCTTCAAATTCAATCGTCACTGTCGGATGTTTTTTGATAAAACTAGAGAAGTACAGCTCTAATTTTGAATTACCTGGAGGGATGGAGAGCCATTGAGAACCATCTACAACCTCGCTTGCTTTTGCAATATCATCAATATAGACTGTATCGTCTTCGCTGTTGATGACAACATTTGAACCAGTCGTAAAACGGTTAGGAATATCTCTTGTCTGCGTAACAAAGTCTTTGCGATAATAAAAACCATCCAGATACATATGAGAAACCATTGGATGATCTCGATACGCCCCTATTGTCACATGGATTCTAGCGGATTTTTTCCCTTTAATTTCCGGAATAATGAAAGTAGAGTGAGAACCACCATAAAAAACTTGGATTCTGTCATCATTACGTTTCAAGTCAGACCATCCTTTGGCCACGCTGAAAGGATTTCGGTCAGCAGTTGTTGTACCATCAAATCTCCAACGTCCCAAGATACGATAACCACCGTTCCCATCGCTTACAAAAAAGTTGTATTCACAATCAGAACTAAGATTTCGTTTAAAAGTTTCCACTCCATATAAAAACTTACCTGCTGTATCAGATACAGTAATCTTGATGAAGCCGTATTGGCTGTTTGCCTCTGCCCAAAAAACTTGTCTCCACCACAAATAGTCATCCAGTGATCCTGTTGTTTTTGCACTATTGGCTGGAATATCCCACGACAAGCTAGTTGCATAGTTGTGTAATTTGGTTTCTCCTCGCAAATCTTTCAATCGAATATGTGAGCGATCCCAGAGATTCACCATCTCAGCTGTTCCGACTACATACTCTGTATTATCGTTTGTAACAGCTTGATTTTTTAACGCTTTAATAAAACCATTTGAGATCTCATTATCTCGATAGTTAAGCAGCATTTCTGATTTTTGGGATGGCTCAGCAAAAGCATCTTCGCTATTTCCAATTTCAAAAGAACCAGTGTTATTCGCTATACCAATATAACCGTTATCTGCATTGTGCTTGACTCTTACGATTGGATTTGCTGGAACTGTTCCATTGTTGACCAAATCAAATACCATTTTATTTCCTATTTCGGTAGCGTTTGCTACGCTATCAAACTTTTTGTAAGCAATGCTGTGAGCCACTCCATCAGGAATGACAAGTTTAAACTCTGAGCGCTGGAACCATCTTGTCAAGTTTTCTGGAGTGATTTCATCAACCGGCAACCCCATATAATACTTGTCTGGTTCATCGCCATAAACAACTTTTACAGGTTCTAGTACGTTCAAAACACCAGCCAATTCATGTTTAAGGCGCTCAAGAGCCTCCCCATCACGCTCAATCATGTCAAACTTGATAGTGTGCTCCTTTTCCCCACGTTTCACTTGTTGGATATTTACGCCCAACGAGGGAGCATTATCAAATGTAACGCTCCTCTTGTTCCCGATAGGGCGAATAATATCCTTGATTTTGATGAAGCGCGACATATCAACGCCGTTAAAAACCATCGTTTTCGTCATTCAAGAATACCTCTCATTCTATTTCCCCGTCTGAGTTGCTCTGACTGATATTTAGCGAATTTATCGCCTGTTTTGGCGACTAAAGTACCATCGTTTAAGTACATTTCATTTGGTCGTCTAACGGCCGTCTCAGCCACATCTAGGGCTTTCTCTAGCAACTCGCTAGATTTGTCCATAGTGACCTTGATTTTTTCAGCTATTGTCTGCTTACTACTTTGTTTAACAGTCACTTGAGCGCCTAGTTTCTTGTTCAAACCTAGAGCGATTTCTGGTCTAGCATCAATCATCATGCTTTCTTTCAATCGCAACATTGATTTTTCAACAACTCCTGCATCTGCTTCAATACCAACAGCGATACCTTGAGGAATGAAACGTCCGACTTCATCACGCATCGCTTTAGACGGTGACTGGATTCTCAGAGCATCTTTGATAGTCTCTTTCACACTGGTTGCTATTGATCTAGCCGTTTCCAAAACGGCTCCAGCACCATTATTCAATCCAGTATTTAAGCCAGCCATTGCCATTTCACCTGCGTATGTGAAATCTGATGGTAGATTATTAAACGGTTCTTTGATTTGAGTTGATAATGTTGTCGCCGAATTTGTCGGTTGAGACGCACCATTATCAATACCCTCAGCTAAACCAGTAGTGATAAAACCACCATACTCATTAAATACACGAGATGGGGAATTGATATCCATTTCGCTAGTAAAGGATTCTTTTATATCATTAGCCATGTTTTTAGAAGCTTCACTTGCAATTTCAGCTCCGGCTTTAATACCATCACCAACACCTTCAGGAATATTTTTCCCTTTTTCAGGGAAGTCAGCAGCTGCAATTTCTTCTTGTAAACTTGAAACTTGACTTTGTACGATACCCTTGATCTTGTCTGTGATACCCAAAGCACCCGTATCCATACCAGCAGTTAAGCCATTCATAGCTGACTCACCACCTTGAGTAAAGACTTCGTTCAATGTTGCCAATTTTTCATCTGAGGCATTAACAAGTTCTTGAACATACAATCCACCTTGAGGCCCCATCTGTTGCAATTTAGCCAAAATCCCCTCGTTTACCCCACGTTCGGCCAATGTATTGAGGTTTGTTGCCCAATTATTAACCGCCTCTTGGTTTTTTTGGAGGTTGGCAATCATTTCATCGACACTAATAGCAGACTTATACTTGATTTGTTCAAACATGTTCGTAGTTGTCTCAAGTAATTCATTGTACTTAGTACGCATATCGTCTATTGCTTTTTGTTGAGCTTTAGACATACCTTCGTATGATATAACTTGTCGATTAGATCCATTTTCAGCAGCTGTTGCCATTGCTTCAGATGCCGCCTGTTGAACTTGAGAGGTTTTTTCGTACTCAGTTTGCAATTCTGTCTGAGTATTTTTTAGCTCAGTTTCCTTGTCATTGAGTTCCTGCAGTCTTTCTTTGCGGACACTATCGCTAACATTAGACTCTTCATTCCACTTATTACGTTGTTCTGCAATCTGCTTCAGTTGTTCGCCAATTTCAGCACGCTTTTGTTCGATATCAAGCAGGTTCTTTTGGGATGTCTCCCATGTTGATTCTGCCTCCATCGCTGAGATACGAGCTTTGATTTGATCGCTATTGTGAGACAAAGAATCAGTGTTTTTGTCATAAACTAGATTCAATCCACTAACAGAGGCATTCAAAGCATCAATCTTTTTCTTGAGATTTTTCTTGTCTGCTGCAGTTTTATTGGTTTTTTGGGAGAGTTGAACAATTTCATCAGCCAGTTTTTGGTAAGATTCTGTATTACCTTTTACAGATTCAAGATTTTTCTGGCGCTCTTTTGCGCTTTGTTTAACAGAATCTGTCAATTCATCCGTACTCTTAACCAGCTCTTCTTGTTCTGCTTTGAGGCGTTTGGTTTCCTCGCTCTCAGCGGTCAACCATTGCCACAAAGCAACACCAGCGCCGACCAGTAAACCGATAGCACCAATTACCCAACCAACAGGCCCGGTTAAAGCTGTCAGTGCTGCTTTAAATGCGGTAGTTGCAGCAGTCGCAGCAATAGTAGCAGCTGTTTGTAAACTGATAGCGCCAGTTAAAACACCATAAAGAACAGTAGATGCTGTTAGCGCCCCATTGTTTGCCAGATTGGCCACCATTTGAGCTTTCGTGACTGTCCCACAAGTTGCTTGCGCGGCAGTGATTAAATTAATAATCTGTATTGCCCCTGCGGCTGTTGTTTTGAATGTTTGCCATGCATTAATTAAGTTTTTTGTTGCTGTTATAGCTTCATTAGCGGCACGCATAGCCACCAAAGCAGAAACCAAACTAATAATAACTGTTGTCAAAGATGAAATTACAGAAATTCCAGTACCCAAAATACTAAACAAAGTCTGAAAAACAGGCGTACTAGCTTTAATAACATTGACAATCACACCAAAAGCAGCATTGATAATTACTTTCAATGCATCAAAGTTCTCAGCAATTGTTTTTCCTGTTGCCGCCTTTGTTAAATCGTCAAGAGCCTTGATTGTATTTGCGACACCTTTTACAATTGCATTTTTTAAGTTGCCAAAAGAGGTCTGAATCCCTTTACTGTTAGTTTTTGCAAGCTCAGCAAAGCCCCCAACACCACCATTTAACTCAATCAATTTTGAGGCGAATTGATCAAACGTAAGTTGTCCCTGTTTTAATGCAGAATAGAAATCATTCTGAGCGGATTGACCAGCAAAACCAAATGATTCAGCAGTCTTTTGCAAGGCATAGGGCATGGTTTCTTGCAACGTTTTCCACGATTGCATATCGACCTTACCAGCTGATAACATCTGGCTAAACTGTTGTAAACCACGGCTTGCATCAGCACTAGAAGATCCAGATGCAAGAAAGGCATTATTAAGAGCAAGTGTTAGATCTGTTGATTTGTTGATATCTCCAGTAATAGATGTCAAACGTTGAGCTGTACCAACTACTTCATTCAAAGTCGTAGGCAAACCCTCAATACCTGTTGCAAGTTTCTTAGTTGAGCGCGTGACATCTTCTGTGCTATGCCCCATCGCTTGCATTACCCTTGGGAAACTTTCGAGCGTATCAAAACGCTGAATAGCTCCTCCTAGAGAATCTGTCAGAAGATCCACAGCTTTAGATGCTAGTTTAAAGGCAGCGCCACCAAGGGCAAATTTCTTCAGAGAATCACTTCCTCTATCGCCTTTTTGTGCTGTTTTGTCTAACTCATCGTTTAGAACCTTGACTTTATTCCCATCAACATCAACAACGATGGTCACTTTTCCATCAGACATTATCTTCTACCTCCTTTCCTAAACTATATTTAGCTTGTAATTTGCGCATTTTGTTCTTATCCCCACCATATTCTGGTTTCCATGCTCGGATTTCTATAATCTGTTGCATGATTGTATTGTCTGGCAAAGCATTCAAAAGTGCTTTAAATTCTGTCCATGTCAACTTGTTTTGAACTTGCAAAAGATTAATGCCATAAGCTTGCAAAAAACTAGCGTAAATGTATTCTGCATCTTGTTCAAAATCAATCAATTTTTCTTGTTCTTCTTCGTTTTTTGCCATCGGCATGGGATTACCTAGCAAATCATACTGAACAGTTTCTTTTTCGATTTCTAAAAAATGTTCTTTTATGTAAATCCAGCAATCCACAACCTCTTTGATGTCGTATAATTCTTGGCCAGTTAGCAAATGGACAATCAACTGCGCTTTTTCAAACTTTGTCAATTCTTCTTCTTTCAAGATTTCAAAGACATCCAGAACCTTATTAAAAGACAAGTCTATGTCATACTCCTTATCAGCAATAGAAAAATTTGTGATTAAAGCATCATTTAATTTCATAGACATAATTTTTACCTAGCTATTTCTTTTTGTTCTTTTTGCGTTTCTTGTTGTTCTTGATTGGAGTGACTTCTCCTTTGTTTAAATAGTGACTAGCACGCTCTTTCACTACCGCTTTATGCTCCTTAGCAATTTCTTCTAACTTGTCATGTAACATGATCGAGGCTTGTTCTAGAGCGTTTTTTAGGGCGTTATAGTCTGGATATACAGAATAAAGCTTGTCAAAAGTACCATCCCCAAAAACAAGATCGTATTGAATTTCAAGCTGTTTCTTCTCTAGTTCAATAGCGCCAGCAACTACTTCTTTAGTCACTCCATCACGCTCAATTTTGTTATCAATATTTGCAGTTACCACATCCAATTCATACTGGACAAGGCGACGTTGGAGTTCTTCTTCCATGTCATAAAAGCGCATCAAGCTCTCTTGACTTGTATCAAACCATAGCTCTACTTCGCCGATTTTAACTGGGAAACCAGTACGTTTTAGTTCAATCTGAATATCTGTCATTTCTCTACTCCTTTTCATTTTAAAAAAAGGGCAAGGCTTAAATGCCCGCCCTTATCAAAAGCTATTACCCAATACCAGTTTCTTTTGGCGTTGAATTGTAAGAAAGCTTACATCCGAATGCTTCATAGTCGGAGGCAGCGCCAGAGCCAGATTTGATTTCTGTTGCCGTTGCAACTCCTACCCATTGCTTTTTGTTATCGGAAGATACGACTTTGTGCCATAGCTTACGATCATCCCCTGTTTTGTACTTCATGCCAGCAATAAGAGCTTGAGCCTTATCGTCTGGGTCATAAGTTCCCTTGAATGTGTAAGCACCTTTAACGCTGATTACTGTTGTTTCTTCAACTCCATCGCCATCATAGTATGCTTGGTCATCTGTTTTCTCGTCTGTGTCATCTGATACATCTGAGATCCATTTTGCAAGTTCCAACCATGTTTCACTTGTTGATGGTTCAGTTCCTCCGTTATACGGAGCTACAAAATGGCCACGTAGGGCGTTTTTTTGTCTTGTCATTGTTTATTCCTCTCTATTACGATTTTTGCCACAATTTCAATTGTGTAATAATAATAGCCTTGCTCGTCTTTGCCTTTCATCGCAGGACGACTGACATCCATTCCCATATATTCATAGGAATTGTTATCACTCGGCAAAACTAAGTCTATCTTTGATAGTTCTGAGGTTACTAACCAGATAGTATCATTGGCTACTGAGTTCTTTTTTGCCTTTACAGCAATTTCAAATGGCAAAGAAATCTCTTGCGTGCCATCCATATACTCTCTGTCCACTTTTCCGCCTGGTATCTGATTGATAACCAGGTCATCTTTGTCATCCTCAAAATAATCAAAGCGTGGTTCAACTGGTAAATTTAAAGTCTTGATATGCTTTAAAAGTACATTTTGAAAGTCATTCTCTCGCATTAAAGCCCCATTCCTTTCACAAAAGCTCTAGCCCATTCTTCGGCATGATTGCTAGTAGCAACTTGATCCCATCGTTTGCCAGTTCCCGGAGTGGTGTATCTCCTAAAGGTGACAATACCGTTTGAGCCGTAAAATTGCGCTCTAGAATAAACCGTTCCATAGACAACAGCATCACCTTGTCCGACGATTCGGCCAGAAGCTCTCAACTCTCCACCTCTCAAGGGGATATATTGCTCATTGTCTAGCAAGATCTGGCTAGCAACAGCAACCTTTCCTCTTGTCATGGATTCGCTCGAAAGTTTCTGTTTGGCTTTCTGCAAGTCAACTTTAATGGCAATACTCATTAGATCACCTCAATTTCTTGACTGAATATCTCACCATCATAATAGTTAGTTTGAAATCCATTAATTGTGTAATCTCCTATCCCATCGTTTACTTTTGCACCCATCCAACTGTTATCAACTGTCACAAAAGATAGTGAGGGATAGAGGTATATAACCCCTTGTTTTTGCCTTGATTTTGAATTTCCTGTACCAGATTTTGAGTTACGATTACCAGATGACCCCACTGATCTATCAAAACGTACATTTTTAATAGTCAATGGCTCTGAATACACTTCATCCCCATAATCGTTTTTGTCAGTTACTTTCTTGACGGTCAGTACATCCTTTAACAAACGCTTGTCAATCCCTTTTAATAGTCGCTTATCGATCATATACAACTCCAACAACTAGGCTAAAGCCGGCTTGTCTCAAAGCATTTTCAGCATCCATAGACAAATTAAATCGCTGACCTGCTGATGTGTTTTGTGAGGTGCTATAAGAGATTGATGTACGGCCAATAGAGACGCTGTTGGCTAGTTGCTTATCATCCGCCGACATAATACCAGAGGCGTCGAGATAGGCGATTTGAAAAGCCATAGCAAGCTTAACAGCATTTTTCCGATAGGCAATTTCTTTTTCAAAGTCAATGCCTTTCTGATAAATACCGTTAGTGTATAGGTCAATCGCTATCTTTGCCCGTTTTGCTAATTTTTCAAAGTTTGTAACTTCATCAAAACCTAGATTAGTAAATTCATCTTGTGTTAAATAAGTCATGTGTAACCTCCCTTAAAAATAAAGGGTGTTGCCACCCCTTATTTAATCTTCAACAGTTGTTTGAGATACATCATCTACTGATGGGGCATCTTCTTCTGGTTCCAGCGTTCCATTTTTGTCAACAAGTTCCAAAACATTTTTCACATCTGGAAAAGCATTTTTTAGTTTCTTGTTGACTTCTTTGGCGTAATCTTCTTCAAGTTCAATAATGTCATCAACGATCACATCTTTGTTGAGCTGTTCAAAGAAAAGGTTTTTTGTTGCTCGATAAAGTGCCATGTTCTACCTCCTATACAATAGTTCCTGTGACTTTGTAAATTGCTTTCTTGTTGTCATCAAGAGTGTAAGTACCACCCTTAGCAGCAGCTTGCAATTTCACACCGTCAAAGTTTTCAGCTTCGATAGCACGAGCAGTTGAGATGCCTACAAACGGGATAATGATTCCATCTGGAGAGAAGATAGCGACAACCCCTGTTTTAAAGTATTGCGCTGGTGTTTCAACCAAAGTAAAGCCTTTGTATTTTGGCAAACCATTCTCATCTAGTGAGATGCTTGAGCCTTTGGCTGATGTTACTGAGGCCATATCAACAATGGCATTGTAAAGCTCAGCTCGGAGATACACTGTAACTGGCGCAGTTACTTCATTGTTTGTGTAATAAGCTGATACCTTGTTAAACAAAGCTTTTAGCTTATCTTCTGAAAAGTCAGCAAGTGCCTCAGTTTGGCCAGCGTTGTCTGACATGTACTCACCAATACGTTTGTTGATGGTTCGTGTTTGCGCCTCAGATTGGAGTTTCAAGCGGTCGGCGATTGCAGCTTTAAGGTCATTGTTTACTGTGTAACGATCAAATCCCTCATGGATAGTGAGCGTGTAATCATAGTCAACCTTAGTATTGCTGTACTTGATTTCTTTCAATTCCCCAAAGCGTGACTCAGCGCCTGTATTATCGCCAAAGTCCCCATCATTTGCGCCTGTTTTGTACTCTCCAATTACGACTGGAGTATTGTTTGTTTTAACTGAGAATGCTGTTTCATTTTCTTGTACGCCATCCAAAATCTGAATTGGCGACAAAGCACCTGTAAAGGCTGCACGCACTCCAAAAACTGTCTCAAGAATGCCCGCATATTGATTTTCATAACGGCGCACTGCGTTGTTCTGATTACTTGGCATTTGTAATCTCCTTTCTATTATTTGCCATACCCGTCAATAATCGCTTGGAATGGGTCGACATCACTTGTGCCCTCTCCTGCTGGATTACCTTGAGGTAAAATATTTGGGCTAGGCTTACTTTCTTCAGCTTTGAACAGATAAGGATCACTTTCTTTCAAGCTGTTGATTACTTCATCAATCTGAGGTTTCCCGTTGTCGTCCAACTGGATAGCATCAACATCAATGAATTTCATCAATTTGTCTGGATTGAAAGCATTTGTATCTTTCAAAGCTAGATTGATAGCACTAACCTTTTTGATTTGTGCAATTTCTGCATCGGCCTGTTCCTTGTACTTGTCATATTCAGATTGCAAAGAGGCAAGCGCTTTTTTTGTTTCTTCGCTTGTATTTGCATCTGATTGCATTTCGGCAAGTTGAGACTGTGCGTTTTGCAACTGGTCTTTCAGACTATCTCGCTCTTGTTTGATAGTTTCAAAGGCTGATTTGTCCTCGTTCAGCTCTTTTCCTCGCAAAGCAAAGACTGACTTAGCCTGTTCTTCAGTCAACCCAAGATTGAGTAGTTCTTCAGTTGTAAATGCCATTTGTACCCTCCTAGTTCTTTTTTAGGTGGATAACTCCCACCTCAAGCAAAATATTATTTACTCTCTCAATATACCTTTGATGGATAGGGATTTTTTACGGTTTTGAGCATAAAAAAAGGACTTGTGAAACACAAATCCTTTATGAAACATATAATTTCTCTCGTCTGTAATCTCTTGTTAAGAAATCATGCTGATTTATCAAGTTACGGATCTTAGTTTGATACTCTCTAACTTTCAATCGCTCAGCTTTTATCATCTTGTCATCTTGCAAAGTATGAGCATAATGCAAACGCTCTTTATGTGTCTTGATAAGCCTCTCAAGGCCTCTTTGACTGGCTTCAATGCGTGCATTTTCTTCAGCTTGTTCTGGTGTCAAGTTCTTCAGATAGTCTGGTAAGTTTGGCAACTCATGAACCCCAACAATAAAAGGTGTCAGATAATGGCCACAATGGATCCCTAAACATCCAGCTGCTGTTCCGTACCCATAATCTAACAAAGAATAGATAGTTATCCCATCTATTTCCCTGCCAGCTCCTTTGGTGACTATCTGCCCCTGCAATGGACTGCAAGCTGGCCTAGCCATTGCTTTCATCGAATAGTAAAAGGTATCTATTCCTAACTCCTCGGCCGGTCTAGTACGCATTTCATTGTAAACTTTGTATGTTGTACTCTTGATAATAGCCCTCGCATAACTATCAGCTTTCCAATGCCTACCGGCTTTGTCCACAAAACCAGTAAAGCTGTTCTTCTGCCATTTCATAATCGTATCATGCAAAGCAACATCGCTTGTTTTAGTTCCTGCAACTACCTGGGCGACTGTTTCCTCAACGATCGCCTTATAAGCGACTTGCAAGCTCTTGGGCAAAGTTGTATTGATAAGGTTTAAATCACTAACTGCCTGCCTAGAATAAGCCTCTAAACTGTCCGTTACGCCATTTGAAATCTCTCCTTTAGGTATTTTATTCAAATCTTCTTCAAGTTGCTGTTTGGTGTCTTTATAGACTTTCAAACCCTCATTCTCAATAACATCCCGTAACAATCTTTCAGCAATTCCTGTACGCTCTGAAATAAGCTTTAGATTCTGCTCATTGAGCATGTGCATGTCGTTTAGTTTTTCTAGTTGCCAGATATAAGGGTTTCTCATTAAATCAATAGAACCACGCTCTTTTAAGCGTTTAATCATACGATCAAAGAGATCAATCTGTAATTTTTCGTAAATATCACCCACTCCTTGCATTTGCAAAGGAAATTGTTGGTCGTTAAAGGTGAGTTGTTTTCTCTTTTTCATTCAAAAGCCCTCTCTTGAAAGAAAACTGGCCAATTTGACCAGTTTATTCTTCTAGTTCGTATTCTAGTTCAGAAATATCCTTGATTAGTTTTTTAATAACTGAGGAGGCATCTAGTCTCCCACTCCCTCTAATCATTAAACCTAGTTTTAATGTTGGCGTATTTTCAATGCTTGCTGAGTAGTCAACACTAGTAACTCCGAATTTAATTTTTGTCACTGTTTTCTCCTTTTTTACAAACTTAATAAACGAACAACATCATCCGGTTTATGTCCATCCCACTCTGGAGCGGTTTCCAGTTCCTGAACTTCAGCAAAATACCCCCAATTCTCCATGTGATAATGATAGCTATATTGTCCATATGGTGTATCAATTCCAACAATGAAATAATTTTCATACATTGTCCCATCTTTGTGCTTCTTAGATTTCCATGCTTTATCAAGATGGTTTTTTAAAATAACGGCAAACAATATCATTCGATGATGATACAATTCGTTGAATGTATGAGAACCGTCACTTATCATACCTCTTGTCACACCTAGCTGATTATCGATTATCAGCTGTGCTTCTTGCAAATCAACTTCTTCAATAGGATCAATTTCCATCTTATTCCTCCTCGTTTTGCTCGTTTTGGTCATGCATGCCATAAATAGCAAGCTCAGCATCATTCATAGGTGGTAACTCGCTATTGATGGTATTGAGTTCTTTTTCTGCCTCCAATTCAGAAATGTTCAATGTTTTCATAATTGCTCGTTTCTTCGTTGAAAAGCCTGCTGCTACCATTTTGGCCCAATAATCAAGCTCGACATGACGGTCTGTGAATACTCCATCATCTAGGTTTACAGAAATATCTTCCAGCTCCGGGATTTCTCCTTGGTAAATCCCCACTGCCTTCCCAAGTTCACACATTGAAACACAAAGCTCTTTGATAGCTTGCTCGACAAGTGCAACAATGCTATTTCGCATCTGATAAGTATCTGAGTTCTCACTGACAATTTCTGTCGCTGTCTTAACGCCTTGCCCGTCAAACGTAAACATTCCACTTGATACACCAATCTGCATTTCAAAGAGTTTCAATCCCTCAGAAATTGCAAGGATATAATCATCCGCTCGAATTGGTGAGGTAAGGTCTGTAATACCTCCAGCATCCATGCTAGATCCGCCAATCTGCATATAAACATTCTGCTCAACATCAAACCGTGGTCTAAAATCTATTGTTCCATCTGACCGTTGATGTTGTCTTTGTGTCAAATGCTCTGGCACAATCACGCGCCTTTGCCCCATTTTGACTTCCCACATAAATTCGTCATAAGAACGATTGATGAAGTCAATAGTTGTCTTTGCGTTATCAAAGATAGACAAGCCAAGAGGGCTGTTGATATCTTTGTTGTTCATGCCTGGAGTTTTTAAATAAGTAAATAGCGGTCTTGATAAGTTCTCAAAGATTGTTACAGGTTCTAAATCCTTGTACTTATCTAGTTCACTCAAGTTCACACGTTGACCAAGCACATCATTCACATCTGATCTGTATAGCTCATTTGTAATGCGATAATACTTCTTATCGTTTGTACTACCTGTTTCTTGTCCGTCTGCTGTTACCCACTCGTGAAACTCAACAAGTGTATAATAAACGTTCTTACGCCCCTCAGATTTGATAGTCTTAGTAAGGATTGCAGCACTTGAAACATCTTGTGTGTTACTTTCTAGCGGAAAAAATACAGGTGCTTGAATAAATGCAACTCTGACCTTATCTCCATCAATATAAGGACGCATAGCTAGGCCACCTAAAGCTAAACAGCTCTCGAGATATCGCTCAAAGTTCTTGTTGAATCTATCATTTATCAGCATATCATCTAAAAACTTGCTCAAAGTGCTATCTTTTGCCGTAATAGTCGCTTGCTCGTTGTAAACCAAACTAGCAATCTTCTTCGATGCTGTTCTTGCAATTGGCAAGTGATTCATTGGACGGGATTGGATATCTCCATCTGTGTTCTTGTACTGAACATCATCCCATTTTGATTGATAGTAAACTAGATTTCTCTTGATCCGATCATACTCCTCTTGAGTCACTGCAATTTTTGGATGTTCCAAAATACTATTAAGGTTTGATGTCTGCATGTAATACCTCCCTCGACTAAAAAAGTCTTTTACTTTTTGAAATAGGCTCATGATTGCCCTCCTCTAAACGTTACCAACACGCAAACCGAGCAATTTTGCATTGTCTAACACAAAATACTGTGTTGTGTCGCATGTATGGTCATCTTCTTTGATAACGCTAGGATTGTCAGATTTGATAGTCTTTTCATCCCAGCGATACATCTTGTGTTCTTCAATAAATATCTTGTTGTTTTTGGTATTGAGATAGTAGAAGCGACCTTGAGCAAGTAAAGATTGAAAACTGTCAATCATAGTCACTTTTCTAAGTTTAGCGACTGGATGCCATTTCAAACCAAAATCAAGAAACATCTGGTTTCTTAACGCTCCCTCAGCACTATCTATTGTGTATTGCAAGGCTTGTACTCTGTACTTCTCAATAACTGAGCGTATATAAGTATATATCTCTTTGGATAGCTGACTAGGTGCTTTCTTGACCACTTGGCCAGCAGGTGAGTAGTACCAGGTATCAAGTAAGATTACTTTTCCTTTAGCTGTTATCCCAAAAGCACAACAAGCTGTTGCTGACTGTTGATGTCCGCCGTCAAGCGCAAAGGATATCCCTATCAACCTATCATCGCTAGGCAAAGTATCCAATGGGTGAAACATACTCATGTTATACACGTTATTTCCCAATCCGACTGCCTCGCCAAGATATAGATATCTGTAATAGTCGTAATCATTTTCTTTGATGCGCTCTATATCCTCTAGCATCTGCTCAGTAACAAAGCCAAGTTCATCATCAAGATAGGTGCTTGAGTGAGCTAGATAGTTCTTATTCGTCTTGATACTTTCAAACCATTCATTGATCCAACTATATGGATTTCTAGGTGGGTTGTAACTCCAAAAGAATTGTACGAACTTAGCGTGTGGGTGTTTCTGTCGCATAAAGGTCACATTTGACTGGTCAAAATCCTCTTGACTTGCAAACTCAGCAGCCTCCTCGTACCAAACCGCTATGATGTTACCAATGTCGTTTGATTTGAGTTTTTGAAAGTCATCTTGTCCGTAAAAGTAAAATGTTGAACCTGTCTTTTTGTGTACGATTTTAAACGGGCTAACTGTTTTTGTGAACTGCTCAGCTATACCAAAAAGATTCAATGCCCACCAAACTTTATTGAAAACACTGTCTCTAATAGTATTGGCCACCTTACGGATAACAACGATATTGGCCGCCTCTCCAGCGATGATATACCTTATCATCATATACGCTAGTTTAAGTACAATAACCGATGATTTAAAAGAGTTACGCCCACCTTTCAAAACATTATAAGGTAAACTAGAAATCCAAACAGACTTGAAATGAGGGTTGATATTCTTCTGGACATTAAAGGTCATCTGTTGCCCCCCTCACATCTTCAGCCCATGCATCCACTATCTCGATAGTTTCACTTGAGCCTTTCTCAGCTTCAGCACGCTCTCTATTTTCATGCTTGAGTGCTTTAATACGCTCTTTCTGTTCTTGTATATCGTATTTGTCTTTGGTATTTGTCAGCTTGATTATGTTCTCAGTCGCTTTCTGATTGCCTTTTACAGCTTGCTGAAAGGTTGCAAAGGCCAGTAATGCCTCATTGTTGCCAGCCATACCCATTTCTTCAAGTTGTTTCTTGATTTTACTATCCGTCACATCCAAAGATAAGAGGGTTTCAAATGCTTTTTTTAGATCAGCTTTTTTTCTTCTTGCTATGCCAGATGCTTTACCTCCTTTTGAGCTGATAGCTCTTGCTTCATCTTTGGTTCGTTCTGTAACTGGTTTTAAATTTTTAGTTCCATCCCTAGGCAATTTTCACCCTCCTTTCAAACAAAAAAAATCACAAGCATTTTATACTTATGATTTCATTGTATATGTTAAAAAAGGGGATGTTTTACGCTGTTTTAAGACGAGAAAATAAAAAAGCCCCAATTAAGGGGCTAGATACAGCGCAATGACACGGATTCGCACCGTGGCTACCTCTATCAAGGTGTACTCCTTCTATACTATCCCTTGTGCTTTCTATTAAAATTATACCACTCTTTCGTCACTCTATCAACCATTTTCCTCTCTTTAGTTGTCAGATTTGTACCACCTTTTTTACTTACTTCATATTCATTATGAAAATAACCGTGATGAACATGAGGAATCATTTTTTTATGTTCATGATCTAGGTCTATCTGTTTATTACGTTTATTTTTTGTATCATTGTAAGTGATACTCTTTAAATTGTTTGTGTGTTTATCAACTAATACATATACTCTACCTTCAGTCATAGTTTCCATTGGTGCTTTTTGTGAGCCCTGCTCGTTTTGAACAACAAACTTGATATTCCCTACTTCATGTATCGTTTTATATTCTGTACCGTACTTTTTGCCTTTATTGCTCCTACCAGAGCTCGCACCTCGTCCACCCATTGTTTACCTCCCATTTTGTCGTTTCCATTCATTAAACGAAATTAGGTAATCCTCTTTTCCTACTGAGGCTCTATGATTTACTAGTTTCCCATGCCTATTTAGCGTTCCTGTCCCCATCAAAGGCCATGAATTTTTTCTTCTTTCTACTTCTGCTCGCCAGTCTTTTATATCTTTTTGATTTTTCTTGTCTATTTTACGAGTCTGAGTCTTATTCAACTCTTTGACGAGAGTTCCATTTTTTCTAGCATTTTCCAAAGCCTTTGAAAACGATGCCCCCTTATGGTGTTTCGGAAGCTCGTAACCATCCCATGTTGCTATACCATCTTTTCCTATTCGTTGATATTGACGAATGGAACCATCTGCCATTTTTACCGCAATTCTATCAATCTTATTACTTCCGCTTTTTGCTCCTCTACCGCCCATTGTTTTTCATCCTTTCCGTTGTTGCATTTTCAAAATAAACAACCTCTATATCTTTATAATCGTATTCGACTTTTCCGCCATATACTACAATTCTTTTAGGATTGAGGCGTTTTATCATTTCTGTTACACCTTTTTCCCAAATCTTCAACTGCTCTTTGTTTTGCTTAACACCTATTGTGCTGATTGCTAGCGTTGCATCTTGTGGCAAACCATCAAAACAAAAAGCAAAACTTTCCTCAGTTGACCATGATACCGTTGGAATAACCGTCATACCGTAATCTTGCATTATCTGACCAATCAATCTTGATCTGTAAATGTTCCATACTTGCATAGCCATAGGCATATCAAGGTATAGACTAAAGTCTGGAGTTAAGGCGCTATCAAACTCTAGCAACTTTTCAATATAAAAGTCTGGTCTTTGCCAAATCCGTTCAAATTGATAATCATCTAAAAAGAAGTGCACACATGAGCTATAATCCGGTTTATTCAAAACATAATTAAAGCCTTGAAAATCTTTAGGGATATGATCCACGCCCTCAAGTTGAGGCATGTTATAAAAACCCTCAACCCTTGTATCGTCATAATGAAAAAGGTTGTATTGGTTTATTGTGGTATCTCTATGAAAATCCTCTGCATCTTCTTCCTCGATATCAGATGCCTCTTGTTCTTGATCTGTACCAAAATCTAAACCTGTTACGGATAAGTCAAACCCGAATTGACTCATATCTATTGTTTCAAACTCACCTAGTTCTACATTCAAAAGCTCAGCATCCCATGTTGAATACTCAGCGACTCGATTATCTGCTAGTCTATAAGCCTTTATCTGTTCGTCTGTCAGATTTACAGCGTGAGCGATAGGTATTGTATCTATACCTAAAGAAAGTGCTGCTTTGAGCCTAGTATGACCTGTAATGATGACATTATTATCATCTACTAAGATAGGTTGCTGAAAACCAAAAGCTTTTATGGATGCAGCAACTTTTTCTGTTGCCTCGCCGTCATTATGTCTAGCGTTTTTGTGATATGGTTTAACGGATTTTATATCCACATACTCGATTTGTAAGTTGTCCATATCTCTCCTTTCAAAAAAAGCTTATATATCTTGATTATAGATACATAAGCTTTGGCTTTTTTACGGTTCTTTATCTAATATGGCGTTTTTTAGTAATTCTGTGTAAGTTGAACGAAAATAATCGTTAAACCACGCATTAAGTAGTACATAGGCTTGAGTTGGGCTATAAAATAGTATTTTTTGACAAGCTCCAATAACATTCATGTTCTCGTAGACATAAACCTCTTTTATTGCCTGCAAATATTTAGGATCAGACCCATCTATAAAATCTTCAGTTGATTTTTTTAAATTGGTTAAAAACTTAGCTTCAAGACTATCATTTTTGATATGAGAAACTATAATCTTTTGCTCCAAAATGGTTCTTTTCGGATTTTTCTTATCCCTCAAAAAATACCATTTGAGCCAATTGATTTCCCTGCGATGGATAACTGACAAGCGCTCTATTTTCTTCTTCGTCATCAGTCATATATCACCCCCTCATCATTTGTTATATAAGGTCACGTTGCTTGAGTGAGTGTAATACTCATCTCCATTTTCAAAAGTGACACGAATACTATCCTGTTTCTCGTACTTCGCCCACCGTTTGACTTTGCCCTCTACGATTTGCCCATCTACCATTTTCACTTTTGCGTAATTAAAAGTGAAAGTTGTTCCAAGGACATCCTTGTTTCCACATGCTGCCAACCATACAAAAGATAAGCCAAGCAATACGATTGCTAATAGTTTTTTAGATTTCATTCTTCTACCTCAAATTCCTCAATTAACCACTCCAAATTTTTACGAGCCTTTTTCAAATCTTCAAGCCCATTCTTTTTTGAAACCTCAACTGATATTTCAAAGCATTTCCTAGATAAAAACCCTTTAATTGTTCTGGTGTCATGAAATTTCTTAGAGCATCGATAGATTCCATGCCATATCGTCCTTGATAGTGGCTTGGGTTATTTACATTATCTGTCATATCAATTCCTCCCGTAATGTTTATTTGCTCCATGCAAGTAATACGTTCCATCTTTTCGCTTGTTGATGTAATATGTGTATTGACCATCTGGGCTAGCATAGGAAATCTGTTTTTCTCCTGCCCAGACTCCATTATCTCGCATCATATGACAATTCTCCATAATCCACTCTACATCAGGCATCTAGTAACTCCTTATTCTCGTAGATGTTGCCTTGAAGGAATACATTACAGTTTTCGATACAGTCGAATAGATTATCCCAGACCTCTTTTTCTGTGCGTATATCTAACAATTTAAACATACCTTTATCAAAGATAATCTTTGCTCTACCGCTATCTTCAAATTCATCCCAATATGTCCAAAGGATAACATCTCCTTCAAAAATTTCCTTGTCAAAATCGTCTTTGAGACCTGTTGATTGCATGAGATCGTAGCTTTTCATATCCTCTTTTGTTACGCTGCCGTTTTTGTAAGTTGCCATGATAGCTTGGTCATCCAAGAGTAGTGCATTAACTTGCACCATTTCTTTAAACTCTTTATCCCACGCGCGAAACTTTGGTAATGTTGCCATAATTACATCTTTCATGTTTACTCCCTATAATCGTTATAAATTTCAATAGCTGGAATTGACTCGTTATCAGTTGCAGAAGTAATTATCAGCTCGCTTCTCACTTCTCTCTGAAATTTTAGCAACTCCTCTATCGAATTGATTTCGATAAAATGCCCCTCTGCAGCGTTCGGGAACTCTCTTTTTATTCGACCTTTAGATGTTTTATGATTTGCTCCTTTAGAAAGCCAAGTGCCTTCTCTCCTAGAAAATCGCTTATCAAATTCTTCAAATGTCGAACAGGTTCTAACTTCTCTTTTTGTGTATTTTTTAATTGTGGTGTTAGGAATTTGTTTTTCAACTTCCCCTGACGTGCTTGTTAAGAAAAATTCCATCTACTTCATCTCCTCGTCTTCATAAAATTCAACCTTTGCAAAGTGTTTAGGATTTATCGTGATGATAGTTTCAGTAGGCTTAATCTGTTGTAGTTGAAGATAATTTATATTACCTCGCTCAAGCCATTCCAACATATTTAGAATATGTCTATAATCTTCTTTTACCTTGATTTCTACATCTTCATATGGATTTTGTAATCTGATTTTTGTCATTTATTCCACTCCCTCTATATCAAAAACTAATCTATAATGCCCTTTTTCCTCGCTTAATCCACCATAAACAAAAGATAACTTTTTGATAACCTTATGATTATCATCTTTCCAAATACCTGCATCAGTCATACCATCAATGATAGCTTTAACTGTTGGATATAAATTAGGTGGGTCAAGTTTTGACTTAGTAGGGCTATAAATTGTAACTGTAACCTCACAAGGGTTAGAGGGGCTAAAAGCAGCCCTCCCTTTATCCTTGTTCATCGATGTATGCCAATAAGCAAAAGCTCTAATGCGCTTAGTAACTTTAGCCTTATCTGTTTGATGTTGCCTGTCATTACTGTTGATAACCATGTTTAGAGATTTTAGCTTAGTATTTCGAGGCAAAGAAAACTCAAATTTCATTTTGATTACCTTAAAACTCAATGTTTTCAATTTCTGCACGTTGTTCAAGGATCTTGAGATATGCACACATTGTATAATGTTGTGTTTCAAGTAACTCAATAGGACATTTTAGCTTAAAATCAAGCGTTCCTACGTAATAGTTACTAATCATCAAACTTAACTTATTGGTGCGCTCTTTTAATTGTTTGTATTCTTCAATCATCCGTTGTTTGTAATCACTCATTTTAATTTCCTCATTTCTTCAAATAATTTGGGGCATCATCCCCTATGTTGATGCTCTCATATTGTTTTTTAGTGACAAGAAACTTACCATAAGCTCCGATAGTAACCGTATAATGCCCATCAATAATGGCTTTATCTGTTACAGTCCCGATAAGTTCCCCACCAGCATTATCAACTTGATAAATAATGACTGGTTTTCTTTTTTTCAATTCTTCTACTTGCTGTTCCAGTTTAGCCACCTGTGGTTTATAGTGATCTTTAGAGATCATCAAACCTAGATTTAGCATTGATAGTGACAAGCCCACAAGTGCAAAAAATAAACCAACTCGATTTTTATTTTTCATGTCATGCCTCCAAAATCTTTATCACTGTGTAAATCAAAGCAATAGCATAAGCATCAAAGATAAACCAAACCACCTTGTCCGCTTTTCCTTTTTTGTAGGTTTTGCGCCCAGCAACGAAAATCAGAATAGCAAGGAGTAAGCAAGCGCTGATAACCATTAATTTCAGAAACAAGATCATCTAATTACCGCCTAACTCTTCAATTACTTTACTTACAGCTGCTAAAATCTGTTCTTTTGTTTTGGTGTCCTTGATATCATCAATCCCCTCAACTTTCCCAGTTTCTACATTGATAGCGATTGATCCAACAAAAGAGCTATCTTCCTCATCAGATTCACTAAGCACTTCTTTAACACTCTTACCATCCAGAATGTCCAACAAATCATGGCTAATGCTATGCATTGTCTTAGCTGTTTTTAATCCATTAGTATTTTCTGTCAAAAGAAAGTAGAACATTGCCTTTTTACTGGCATCGTGTAATGCCTCCGCAAATTCTTTCAAGTTCTCTACGATAGTTTCAGCTGATACCGTGTTTTTAGTTTCTTTAGTCATTGTCTTTTCCTCTCTTATGCTAATACTGTGATATGTTTTTGGTCTGCTAGTTGCTCTTTTAGATAGGCTGCAACATTTCCTACTGCATCAGCTACCCAACGCTTACCATCTGCCTCAAATAAAGCCATATTTGCTTGCTTATCAATCCTAAAGACAAATAGGCTTGCTGGTTGCTCAACCTCGCTAAATGTACGATATGGGCGCAATGTGACCGGATTAGGTGCTTTGCCTTTAGCAAGACTTGCCACTCCTGTTTTAACCGTTGCTACTTGAGATACCCCATTATCTTCAATCTCAGCCCCATTCTCAATTTTCAATGCGCTAGCAAATTCTAGCAATGTGCCACGATCATTATCATCAATAAAGTTTGATTGCAACATGATATTGAACTGTTCCGATGATAGAAAACGGCCAAAAGATAGCTCTGGAATGCGTGCCTTAACATCAACAAGTAATGTTCGACGTTCTAACTCATCATTTTCAGACCATACACAAACCTCATCATTTTTCTCAACTGCTACAATCAAGCGTTGGTTTTTCAAATTGTTTAGGTCAGTTTTGAGAAAGTCAACCAGACTTGTCAAGGTTGATAGCTCCAAAGTTTTAGGGTAGCGTTTAGGGTCGAGTTCTTTGAGGTTGAATTTGTTGGCATCATAATACTCTGTGCCATCTGCAGCTGTTAAAATTTCTAATCCACGCCCTTTTAGTTCTACTGCGTATTCCAATGCTGATTTAAGATTTTCTGTTGTCATATTAGTTACCTACTTTCTTTTTGTTGAAATCAATAATATCTGGTTTTGTTTCTGCTTGTTGTTCTACTTCCTCTACTGGTTGTCCAATATCGGTTCGTAATTGAGCATCATCATCAAAATACATCTGACCTGGCACGCTACTTCTAAGTTCGTTTGCATGCACCATGCCTGTATCATAGTCACGGCCAACAAGAATAGTTGTAGTTACTGCATTTTGAGGTGCTAGCTTAGCTTTCACATCCATGATAGTATCAACTACTGTACGCTCATCGTTAGATGACATTTTCAGTGTAATTGTGATAGTACGTTTTGCTTTCGCATCTGTATTTAGGTCAAGGATGTTGTCAAAGACTTTTTCAAGCTCTTTGTCTAGTTTCTCCTGTAATCCTCCATCTGCAATGTGGGTTAGGTCTAACCCAATAAGTTTTTTATCCATATTGTCCTCCTGCTTTAAATTAAGCTAATTTGAAATGACGATAGCATTTTCTCTTGTGCAGCCTTATAAAAATCTTTCTTGATTTCAAATCCATAGGCTGACCTATTCATCTCAATAGCAGCTCTTAGGGTTGAGCCAGAACCTGCTACGGGATCAATGACAACATCGCCCTCATCTGTAAAAATTTCAATCAATCGTTTCAAAACTGGTATCGGTTTTTGCGTGGGATGGATAACGGGGTAAGAGCTATCTTTTTCCCACGGGGCATGATTGAGTATCATAGCCCCACCGTTGTTAAATTTAGGTAGTTTGTCACGATATAATACCGTTGCCTCTTCAACCGCACCAACAATTTTCATATTGGCCTTTAGTACTTGTGGGCTTGATTTTTTTGTAAAATAGAGCGGATAAGCATTATTAAAACCATGCTTTTTACCACATTCTATAATCATATCCCTCTGTTGCCAGGCATGAAAGACAATCATAGCAGGTGCTTTCCCTTTTTCCTTTGGTTCTTTTTTCAAGAGCCGGCTGCAAAAGTCAAAGAAATTATTGATTTTGAAATCATTATCTGTATCAAAAAATGATTTTCCTGCTAATCTGCTCTCTCCGTTTTTGTTATCCCCATCTTTGTACCATCTAGGGTCGGAGGCATATGCATTATTTCCTAAATTGTAAGGAATATCAGCAATGATAAGTTGCGCTCTCGGTATGTTGTATCGCTTAGCATTTTCAAAGTGGTCATTGATAAGTTCAAATTTCATCACAAACTCCCCACTTCAAAAGTTTTTGTAACTGCTTTAAGCGATCTTGACTATCTAACAACTCCAAATAGGTTTTTTGGCTGATCAATACATAGCCTGTCAGGTCATGACCTAGTAAAGTATCATCAACAAATAGCTCCATTTGCTCGGTTGGGTTGTCAAAATGAGACTCTGCATCCGTATCCTTTTTCTTTTTGGTAAAGGTATTAGCAATAACCTCAATTTCTGACTCATTGCTTAAGAATGATGAGACTTGAGTATTTAGCGCATCGGCAAATGCCTCGATTTCCTCATTCGTTGGAGTTGTAACATTTCTCTCAATGTCACTTACTCGATTTTGACTAATTCCAACCATAGGGGCAAGGTCATACTGAGTAAGCTCTGCCCCTTTACGGATAGCACGCATTTTAGCACCGTCAAATACTTTCATCTAAACACCTCCCCTCCATCTGAGTACCATTTGTTTTTAAGTACATGACGTGCAATCTCGCATTGCACTTGTGGGATCTGATAATAATCCACTTTTGCCTTGTGCTTTTTGATAGCTTGCATAGTGTGAATTGTAACAATCGCTGCCCATGTGATAGACATCAAAGTTGTAAGTAGCATAACGATTTCAATTTTTGTCATTTTCTGTTTCCTTTTCAAATTGGTTTAATACTGATTGTAAAAGTAATTTCACCCTCTCATCTTATTTCTGATGGTGAAAGAGTGTTTAGGTGGTGCATCTTCAAAAGCATCTTGAAACTCTTGGTTGATTTTGCGGATATTGAAAGGCTCGTAAGCGTGGAAATAATAACCATGTTCATCAATTTCCCCCTCAATACCAGTTGCCCACGACAAGAAAACAGCTTGTTTACACGATGGGCAAGTAATAGCCTTTGCGATGCGCTCCTACCTTAACCACTTTACAGTGTCCACAAAATGGGCATTGTAAGTCTGCTTTAACTTTATTCATCTAGTAACTCCTATAATTTAGTGTATATTTCATATTGGGATATGGTCTGACCATGTGACAATATACTGCTCAAATAACCGTGGTTATGTCCTAAGAATTCACTAGCTTTCGCCATGCTTCTAAACATGTGCATTTCTTTAGTCTTTTTGTCAACTAAAATGATGCTCATTCCTGTTTTGATTAGGTTGTTATCGAAAGCATGATTATTGTTTTCTTTGTAAGTCGCCCACTCAAGATTGCTAACATGATTATTTTCTGGGTTGCCATCAATATGATTTACTGTCGGTTTGTTATCTGGATTTGGTATAAATGCCTCTGCAACCAATCTATGTACTAGGTAATCTTTCGATCTCTTATTTTTCCATAGAGACACCCTAGGTTCTCTAGTTTTGGTTGATTTAGGTTTCAAAATCCTCTGTTTCCAATGCCTGATACCGTGTCTTTGGCTATGTGTGATTTTATCTTTGTGAGTTCTAACTCTACCATGGTTTGAAACTTCATAAATCCCCTCATAACCATTGATCTCTTTCCAAATTTCTTTGCTCATAAATCACCTCAAAACGGCAGATCTGAATCGTCAATATCCAATGGGTTTGTCGGTCTGCCAAAGGGATTGTTATCACGGGTGAAATCAGGAACTGGATTTGTTGTGTTCCCCTCAAAGAAACTACCTTGTTGTCCGTAACTATTTCCATTTTGGAAATTGTTTCCTGTGTTATTTCCGTTTTGGAAAGAACTGCCCTGGTTGCTGTAGCCCTGTTGTTGATAACCACCATGATTATCTTGATGACCTTGAGTATTTTGCTGACTGTTGCGACTTTCTAGCAATTGGAAATTACTAGCAACAACCTCTGTAACATAAACACGTTGGCCTTGCTGATTATCATAGCTCCGTGTTTGAATTACTCCTGTGATACCAATCAATGAGCCTTTTTTAGCCCAATTAGCAAGATTTTCAGCTGACTGTCTCCAGATAACACAATTGATAAAATCAGCCTCACGCTCTCCAGCCTCGTTCTTAAATGGACGATTTACAGCAAGAGTAAATGTAGCAACCGCAATATTCGATTGCGTGTATCTCAGTTCGGCATCTCTTGTAAGTCGCCCTACTAAAATAACGTTATTTATCATTTTGCACCTCCTCTACTTCTGATACCTTGATTTCATTTGACCCAAACTTTAATAAGTTGGCGTATCGTTTCACAAACTCAATAGCGGCCATAAATGAATTTTCTGCATTGATTTCTGACCCCAAATCAAGATCTGCAATTTTACCACTGACATAAAAACATCTCATAGGTCTGACTCCTTAACAAACACACCATCCACCATCTTTCCTTGACGGTCTTTGATTTCATTCCATGCCAATTCAAGGCACTCTGTCAAAGTCAAGTCAAATTTCTTAGCAACAAACATCAGATAAATAGCAATGTTACGGCTACTTAACTGAATTTGAGTGCGTGCGTTAATGCGATTTGTATTAGTTGAAACATCAACCAAACCACGCGCAATCAATCCAATTTCATTAGCAATGTGCAAGTACAGTAACTCTACTGACCACTGATCTACATAATGAAAGTTATGCTGTCCGTTCTCATCTGGATTGAGAGACAAATGGATTTTAGAAAAGTTCATCTGTTGAGCTAGGATAGTCAGAACAACCATCATATCTCCAACGCTATCAGCTATCTTTTCCTTATCCTTTCGTACTGTAGCACCATTGAGCTCCCCCCACTCTTCATTGAGTTTGAGCATTTGAGATAATGGGCTTGCTTTGTCAAGCTCCTTAGCTGTTGACCATCCTTTTACATTTTCAATCAGTTCATTAAATTTCATTGAGCATACCTCCTGTTGCAATATTCACGCTCCAAGCTATCTAGCCCCGATTTTAGATACTCGATAGAGTAGACAGCAAGACCTTTCTTTTCAATTTGTGTGAGAGGCCTGTTAGCCTCTTCAAATTCTAAAATAAGTTGATACTTTCTAAATTCCACCTAACCCTCCAAAGTTTCAAAACTGATAAAGTTATCCTCAAGCCATTCTTGCAACTGATCAAGCTGAGCTTTCCCACCATGTAAAGTCAAACGCAAGTCAATTGTTAAAGGTTCGCCAGGCTCAAATTTTGGCACTTCTCGCACGTTGTTTTGTGGTTCTGGTGTAATTGTCCCCTGTTCCAAAATCTCGCCTGTTTCGGCATCGTAAGCCTTGATATAAGCCTTGATATTCGCATTAGCAATTTCTTTGGATATGCGTTCGATTTCTGCAAGTCGTTCAGCCTCTGCTTTTTCTTGAGCCTCTCTCTGCTCCTTGCGTGCAATTTCAGCATCACGGTCTGATTTCATCATCTTGAAAACATCGACAAGGCTCTTACCATCTTCAAGATGTCTGATATAGCTATCAGCTGGCAAATCGTACTCTTGAGCTTGCTCTTGTACAGCTTGCTTGTTGGCCTTGTATTCTTCCAGGGCATCAAATTCTGAAAGCACTAAAGCATCCATTTCATCAAGTGTTGTCTTTTTCAGTTCGTACTTGCCTGTTTTAAAATATTTCTTGAGGCTGTACTCATCGTATTTGTCAGCGAATGTGGATTTTTCAATCCCTGCGACCATACACTTATCCTCAAAGGTAGCTCGGACAACATCCACGCGCATCAATCGTTCATGTTCATCAATTGCATTAAGTCCTGCTGTGATGTTTGCAATGACATTATCCAATGGCTCAACTGTTTTCTTGTACCACTTCTCAAATTCCTTGTATGGATTATTAATGTTGTTTTTGATTTCCTTACGTCGAGTTTCCAGCGCCTCTTTCAATTTATTTAGGCGTGTACGCTCATCATAATCAATCTTGTAAGTGGATGCTGTCACCTCATAATCTGTGTACTGTGCAACAATTGCTGCAAGTTGTTTCTCCACGCTATCATAATCAACATTGATTACTGCAGGTTGGAAATCTACCTTAATTTCTGTCAAGCTATTAGTTACATCTTTTACCATGTCTTTATTCTCCTAGTCTGTGAAAATTTTGATTTTACTACCTGATGATGAATGTCCAAAACATAAATTGCCATTATCACAAATTAAGGCAAGTTCTGTTTTTGATAAATTAGGGGTATTCTTATAAATCTCATACAGTGAATTCCCGTAACCACCACCAACTTGACCATATACAACATCAACTGTTTCTTGATCTTGTTCATTCATTTTGTCATAATTCCATTTGTCCTTGATGATATATTTCTCTTTCAACTCTTTTAGAGCTGAAAGATTAGATTTATGTTTTTGACTTTCGTTTTCTGTGAAAGCCCATGGCGAATAAATTTTATTTTCAGTCATGTCTTATACTCCTTGTTTTTCGTATGCTTTTTGAATTTGTTTAGTGAGATAGTCCATCACTATGTTATAACCATCAACTGGCACTTTGTGGAAATCATCTATTTGGTACTTGCTCAATACAAAATTTGCAACTGTATCAAATGGTGCTCCTTTAATCGTCGCAATTTCTTCAACGTTCTTGATGATTTCTTGATACTGAATGTTGTCAATGTACCTTACTTGATTTTGTTCTTGTGCTTGCTGGTTGTTTGGTTTCTGTTGCTGATTAGTCTGCCCTTGTTCTTGGCTTTCTTCTACTGGATACTCATCAACATCCTCACCTCCAATGGCAAATAAACCTTGTAAAGCATATTTTCTAGCATAAGAACCAACCGCACCTGTCCATTGTGGATCTTGCATCTGTTTCACATCCCCTTTTTGTGTGTGAAAAATTGGTACATCTTCCTCTCTAGCCCATCCAATAGCTTTTTCAATCGTGCCATCACTTTCTCTTTTAGCAACAGCTACCGCTTTATAATACAGTTTGTCACCTTTTTGAATGATGTCATCTTCTGGAAATGATACACTCCAACCGCTATCCAAAGACTTAAATTTATTATTGATGTCCTCTGCGGTTCTAAACGGATATTTCACTCCCTGTTTCGTTTGTTTTTCGATTTGCATTTTTCGCTGTAATTCTGCAAATGTTAAATCTGCCATATCATCTATCCTCCAAGTCTGCTAAAAGGCACATCCCATGAATAGTTAGTAAAGTTTTTGTTTACAATATCCTTGATGATTTCACCTTTTGAAATTTCAATTTCCTGTGTAAATTCCATACCCATTTCAAAAGTGAAAATTTTAACATCAACATCAAACTTACTAGAAATTTCTGTGTAATTGTCAGCTGATGCTACCCATGCTTGTTTGAAATCTTCAAGTTCGATAATCACAAAATCATCATTCAACCAAATTTCAATATCTTTACCAGAAATAAACGCACGCCTTGTACCGTTTATATAAAAATAATCATTCTCAGTTTTAAATGTTAGTAGAGTACCATCATATTTTTCTTCGAGCGTTGCGCCTTGATTTTCTAATAGCATCTCTTTCAATGCTGATACGATATTTTCTGTTTTGCCTCTTAATTTAAGAGTGCCCTCTGCCCAATTTGGCATATTTCTTTCCTCCTTTAAAAAACTCTGCAAATCCCTTATTATTCTGCTATCGTGTCATCTTAACGGTTTTAGCCATTTCTTTCTTCCATGACTGACTGCCTCGATATTGCAAATAAGCATCAAAACCCTTGATTGTTACAAGCTGGCCATCATTTCTGAGATGGTTTTGCTGACTAGGTAACTTCTTCATTTCTCGCCTCATGTCTCCCGCTTGCCGTTTTGAACATCCAAAGATGTGCTCTAGTTCTTCATCGTTTGCAGAAATCTTCTCGATGATCACATCTTTAATTCTCACGATTTGAACTGTTTCCATTTTTGCTCCTTTCGTGGTATAATTTACTTAGTGTTTTTAGTAAGCCCCTGACCCTATCAGTGGGCTTTTTTGCTATAATTGACTTATCCTAAACGAAAGGAGGATAAGTTTATGAATGACTTTGAAAGCCTAAAACAAGCTAGCTATCAACTGATTACAGAGTATATTGAGAAAAATTCAGCTGATGTTGCAACTAATGCTGTCATTGACGTCATTGAAAAATTATTAGCAGCTAAAGATATGCAAGTAGAGCAACTTGCTACCGAAAAAGCAACTAAGATTTTAAATGAGATAGCTAACAAAGCCTCCGAATAGCTTTACATAATTCCTGCTCAGATTGTTCTTGCTTTTTTTGAGTTTTAACAATAAAGTCTGAGTAAGCATCTTCCCAAGCCTTGACTATTTCCGTAGTTGAGGCTTTTGTTTTCCCACTGAATGGGTATCTTTTAGGTCTCATTCTTTCCCCTTTCAAATCAAAGTCCTATATTAGAAATTTTTAAATTTCTCTCTTTTATTTATTAAGAGTAGTAGTACTTGTTGTTAGTTAGTATTTATTGTTATTTAATACTTGTTGTTAGTTAGTATTT